>JAJZQW010000058.1 GCA_021802985.1 Acidobacteriota bacterium
TCCACCGTGAAGACGCCGTCGTTGATGGAATCGAGGATGGTCCGGAGATCGTTCGACAGCTTCTCGGAGGCTGTGCCGGCCTGCGACTTTCGGCTGAAATACTTCATGGCAACCACCGCCCCTGCATTATGCAATGGGCGGGCCGCCCCGGACGGTGGGGGGGCGGGATCGTGTCCAAGCTCACACCCGGGGGCGCGCCTCCCCGCCCGGCGATCCAGGCGGGGGGGTGGCCCAGGGTCCTGAGCTCGCGACGGCCCCTTCCAAGGGTGCCCATTGGGAACCCCGCGCCTCCTCGGTATTCTCGCTTGATACGAGTACGCGTCGTCTTGACGGCAAACGCGGATTTCATTCCTTAGGGGTCATGGCCTTGTTCAAAGAACCTGGGATGGTCCCAGCTGATCGGCCGTGCAAGGCTCCAGCCCAGCGCCCGGTTCTGCTGCCAGTGATCTTCCTGTTCGCCTGCACGCTGGCCCTGGGTGCTTCCTTATGGGGCCGGCCGCTCCGGGAATGCTACCTCCCGCTCACCGGGGCTTCGGCTTTAGCCAATCTCGTCAGCGCAGTCGCCATGTTCGCCAGAGCCATCGAAAGGCCCAGGGAGGTCCGTGGGTGGCGACTGCTGGGGGTCTCCCTGGTCAGCCTTGCGTCCGCCAACCTGATCGCGGGCCTTGCCAACCGTTTTCCCGTCCTCCTGCCCGTCAAGACGCTGGGACCGATGGTTCTTGGCGTCATCAGCCTGGGGCTGGCCGCTGCCGGTTTGATGCTGTTCCCGTGGCGTTCCACCGGCCTGCGCCTCCGAGCCCGCAACATCCCAGGCAGTTTCCTGTTTGTGGGATCCATTCTGGTCATCCTGCTGCCCTTCACCGATTGGAGTGCGAGATTCGGTTCGCACAATGTCATCAATCTGGCCCTGGTGGCCGCCTGTGCCCGATTGACCGTGCTGGGGGGCATCACCCTGATGTTCCTGGAGCAGGACCCCCGGCGGATCAGGGGTGTGCTTGGTTTCGTCCTGGTCCATATGATGCTGGGGGCCGTTTTCATTTCGCTCATCCAGCACCTGTTCGTCCAGGACTGGGCGCCAGCCCTGCCGCTGGCCAGCGTCTACGCGCTATCGCCTCTGGTCCTTGGCCTTGCCGCCTGGTCAAGGGTGCCCCTGGACTTCCCGGGTCTGCCCAGGAGCAGCAGCCGAACCTGGGAATTCATTCCCTATGCCACCTTCGCCGTGGCTGCGGCCGTCATCCTCCTGCGCTTCCTGGTCCAAGGGAGGCTCGCCAGGGCCTCTCTGATCGGGTTCATTTCGCTGACCTTCCTGCTGCTATTTCGCCAATTCATCCTTCTGCGGGATCTGAGGAGGCAGAACCATTCCCTGGAACGGCGGGTGAAGGAGCGCACCCGGGACCTGGAGGCCATGCAGGCGGTGGTCCTGCGAACCGAACGCTTGAATACCCTCTCCACCATCGGAGCCGGGATCGCCCACGACTTGAACAATTTCCTTGGCGTCATCCACACCAGCGCGCAACTCATCGAGCAGCAGCTGGAAGCGGTCCCCGCCGCCCTGAGCAGGCCATTGTCCCGCATCCATGCGAGCACCGACCGGGCCATGTCACTCACCAAGCGCCTGCTGGGGTTCGCCCGGAAGGATGCTGAACCGGCCAGGGCCCTGGATCTGGCCCAGGAGCTGGCTCGCCAGGAGGAGCTCCTGCGCATGCTGCTTCCCGGCAACATCGAGCTCCAGTTGGAGCTGGCACCGGGACCTTTCCTGGTTCTCAGCCGAAAATCCCATCTTGAACAGATCCTGGTCAACCTGGTCTGCAATGCAAAAGACGCAATGCCGGACGGGGGAACCGTGACGATCCGGTTGGATCCCTTGGTCGGCCCGGAAGGGCCGAGGGTCCAGTTCCAGGTGGAGGATACGGGCCCTGGATTGCCCCCGGAAGTCATGGAGCATCTTTTCGAATTTTTCATCACGACGAAGGGCGAAGGCAAGGGGACCGGCCTGGGGCTGCCGACGGTCAAGCTTCTGGTCGAAGGGGATGGCGGTACGGTCGGGGTCCAGAATCACCCAGGGACCGGCTGCAGGTTTCGAATCAGCTACCCTCTGACCTAGGTCGGGACGTTCCCACCTCGGATTAGCCCAGCATTGGTGGGCTCTCCTGTTCCTCGATCACCCGATCCGCCCATTCGTCTGGGGAAGTCCTCAAGCTCCTTTCTTGCGACCATTATTACTGCTATAAAATGGGTTAGGCGTGTCGGTTGCACGGCTTAGATCAAGTTAGCCAATTGACTAAATTTAGCTTAACTGCAAATTTCCTCTTGACGAGAGTTCAATGTGTCGTAAATTTAAATCCACGGCTAATTTTATCTACGGGCCGTAGGAGGTCTAAGTGTCGCCTATCCCAAACCCCTTCAAACCGGGCGCCGGCCATATGCCTCCCTACCTAGCTGGTCGCGACAGGGAGACTCGCGAGTTCGATCGGGTCCTGTCTCAAAGTGTGATTCTTGAGAACGTGATCCTGACCGGGCTTAGGGGACTTGGAAAAACAGTCCTCCTGGAATCTTTTAAACCAATGGCCATTGCACGTGGATGGCTTTGGGTAGGTACTGATCTATCGGAAGCTGCAAGTCTTACAGAAGAAAGGATGGCTATGAGGCTTATAGCTGATTTGGCCGTTGTGACTTCCGCTATTCCATATGCAGAAGAGGAAATAATTCAAATGGGGTTCGGGGGATCTTCCTCTAAAGTTCAACGAACCCTCACATTTGATACGCTTATAAGCGTTTACTCACAATCTCCAGGTCTTGTGGCTGATAAGTTGAAAAAATTATTTTTGACGGTATGGGCATATGTCCAACCCCACGGGAAGAAGGGGATTATATTTGCATATGATGAGGCTCAGAATCTCTCAGATTCTGCAAATACTAATGAATTTCCAATGTCTCTTTTGTTGGATGTTTTTCAGTCAATCCAGCGTCAGAGCATCCCTTTTATGCTAGTATTAACAGGGCTACCTACGCTTCTTCCCAAGCTGGTTGAGGCCCGAACTTATGCAGAAAGAATGTTTCATACGGTTTTTCTTAATAAACTCGATGAACAAAGCAGCAAGGACGCTATCACAAAACCTATTGAAGACAATTCTTGTCCAATTAATTTTGCTCCAGAATCCGTAGAAAGCATATATCGAATCTCGGCTGGGTATCCATATTTTATTCAGTATATTTGTCGAGAGGTGTTTGATATTTGGTTGCAGGCGCTAGAGTCAAAAGAACCAGCTCCACCCATTCCTATAGATGGAATTCAAAGAAAGCTTGATGCGGATTTTTTCAGTGGTAGATGGGCCAGAGCTACTGACAGACAGCGAGAGCTGTTAAAGTTGGTGGTTATGCTTCCTAATTGCGAAGAGGAGTTTACAGTTCAAGAGATTGCTCAAATATCTAAAGAAATATCCGCAAAGCCATTTTCAAATAGTCACATCAACCAAATGCTTTCAACACTCGCTGGCTCCGGGTTAGTTTATAAAGACCGACGGGGGAAATATTGCTTTGCGGTCCCCCTTCTTGGACAGTTTATTAAGCGACAAACTGATTAATCAATGAATACAAGATAGACCCATTGCTCTCAAACACGTCCGTGTAAAACCTCCTCCCGGCAGAGCCGGGGGAAGCTTTACACCGGGGCATTCTCAGGTTGTCTGCTAGGCCAGGAACCATAATTTGACTATTTATAGAAAGGAAGCATAAGTTGTCCGCTTGGCCATCTTATGCTTCCCACCACAAAAAACCCCCGCAAGCGGGGGCTTTCCTTTGGTGGAGGTGGTGTCAACCGAATTGTAAATTTAAATTATTCTATATTAAGCACTTGATACATCAGGCTGTATGAAGTTGCCCCCATTGTTGCCCCCATGGCCAGGGGATTGGGAACGTGAAGCATCCCCAACCGCCCTTACATTGACTCCAGACGCTTCAGCATCGCCTCGAGGCGCCTGGTTTCACCGGTGAAGTATAGGGCCATCCAATGCTCGTGCACCACGCGGAGCCTGAGGAAGGTCTGACGATGCATACCCTTCGGCCTCACCAGGAAGTTGTGGTCAACGCTGCCACCCCGCTGCTCGATGTATTGGCGAACACGGGCGGCCTTCCGGTGAGCTCGGGCCCCCGCGGTTTCCCGCTGGCTGGGGTAAGCCAACCCCAGGCACCGCCGGCAGAGAAGGTTCGCCCCGCAGTAGAGGATGGCGACACGCCGCCCGCATGCCTCGTTGGGGCAAAGAAACCACGGGCGCTCGCCGCCCAAGGTGCAGCGCGACCACACGAGAGGAATCGAGGCAGTCACCTTGGACGGTAAACGATCTGACCCGGTGAACTGGTAACTGAGCACCATCAGGCCGGCCCCAGCCTTCATGCCTGCCGAGCCCACGAGTTCACCCCCCACCGCCCAGGTGCAAGTGGCCTCGCAGTCGAATCGTAAGTCGAGCAGGTGCGCCAGGGCCCTGACGTCCAGTGTCAGGAAGTCCGTCGCGAGAGGCCGTCGTTCGAGAGATCTCTCGACCCCGCTTCCAACCCCACCCATCGGCTCACCTTTCTCGAAATTCAGTTGCAAATCGAATCTTCCCGCGTGTGCGCGCACAGGTCGGGCCATTCAGGCCACGCAGGATCCCAAGCACACGCAAACGGTGGCTCCCATCCATCAGGGCGCGGGCGCCAGCCTCGAGCCGAGTGTCGTCCCATTCAGGGTCGAGAGCGTCTCCTTTGACGAGGTAGTTGAGCCAGGCTCCAGCACCACCAGGCGGCCTGCAGGGCGTGGCATCCTGCCCTTGGGGACTCGCCCCAGGGACGAGATCCAACCAGGCCCCCACGAGCCACTGGGCGGCGTCGGCAACCTCGCGCTGGGCTGGACCAGCAAGGAGGAGGTGTGCGTGAGGCATCGGGCACCCGTCTCCCATCGGCCCGACCTCTGTCGCCATCAACACGCCCACCCTGCGGACGTGCCCAGCCGCAGCCTTCCAGGCGTGCCTACGAAACAGCCGAGATAACCAGCCGCGCAGTGCGGCCTTCCGAGATGCCAGGGACTCATTCCCCCACGGGCAGGTTAGGGTCACAGCGATGGTCTCGCCCTCGGCGCCATGGAGCGCCTCGACTTTGGCGCCCCACTTGAGGACCATTCGGTGGCGCCATTTCGGCTGGCATACAGGGCAGAACCGCAAGTTGCAGGGATACTCCCTAAGGCAACCCTCGGCATCCGCTCGGAGGACACCGCAACAGCGGAGGGCCTTGGCCTGACGGGTGAAGCCCCCGAGTTCCTCCAGCCGGTCTGCCAGCACCAGGGCAGCCTTGTGTCGCTTGATGCGCAGGTCTGAACTGGCTCCTTTATCAAGATGGATCATCACCCCCCCTGACACAGCTAAAGGCCAGCCAGGGCCTGGCCCAGCCGAACGGCCATCCCATCCCTGCCTCATTCCCTTCAGCCAACCCGGCCGGTTCAGGCCCCCTGACGCGGCTCCGTGGCCCCGTTCGAGTTCCTCATAGCCTCCAGCCGCATGACCAGAGCACGGATCTCTTCTTCCGACATCCCGGAAATGCGGGCCCAGTTCAGGGCGACCACCTCTGACGCCGGCCAGGCGACGCAGTTGCCACCGAGGCTCACGGCGTGCGTGAAGAGCCCCCGCTCGATGTCCGAGTAATGCATGCTGCGGGAGCGCCCCCTGGCCCGGAGCACCTCAGGGAGCCGAAGCAGCGTGCAGGCTCTCAGGGAGTCAGACCCCAGGCCAAGTGCAGGTTCGCCGGTCGTCAAGGTCGAGTTCATGCCGTCTCCTGGCCTCCGACGGCATCCCAGGCCGTCCGATGCCATAGCCTCGGTCGATCACCCTCCCCAAAATTTCGACCAACCCCCACTTCGAGGAACTTTCGGAGGAGGACCATGTGCGGTTCGCGGCCCCAGGTTTGCCTACACCCAGGGCACCACGGGCTGTCTGAGGCGGGCCTGGATGTGGGGCTTCAACTGCCGCAAGGCTGCCGCTCGGGTTTCGCTCGAGAGGGCGCCGAAGGCTGGACCATCGGCGACGCCCGCTGCCTGGAAGAGCCTCTGCCACGCCCTCTGGACCTTGATGGCCCGCCGGACGGGGTCCGGCCCGAGGGTCCACTCCTTAGGGACCTCCCCACCGACGGCCGCCTCCTGGACCAGGACGAGGAACTGCTCGAACACAGTGGGCTGGAAGGAGCGCCGGAAAGTTTGGCTCTGCCTGGCGGACTTCGGCCCGAGGGACCGCTCGAAGGTCAGCACACAGCTGAATGCGAAGACGTCTCGGAGGGAGGATCGTCTTCGCCGTTCTGTGAAAGTGGTGCGACCCCCGCGGTCGGGCCCGCCTGCCTCCAGGAGCAGGACTTCTTTCGCGAAGCCCAGGAGTTCGAGCAAGGGTCCTGGTCTGGGCGTCCATGCCGGAGCCTCGGTCATCGGGTGCTTCCGATCCATCGGGTCCGCCTCAAGCGGAGGCGGGAGGCTGTGTGCCGCTGGCTGGAAGTGGGCCGGCACACCACTGGGGAGGATCCTGGGCTTCTGGGGAGGCGGCGTGAAGCAGGCCCCATCTGCCTCCAACCAACACTGGGCGAGGCGGGCGGACCGAGCCTCCCCCGACATTTCTCCCTGGGCGGAAAGACGGGCCGAAGCCATCTGCATCGGAAGGTGGGCCACCCATTGGCGGGTCTCATGGTTCCAGGTCTTGATCCGGGTCCGAATTGCCTCCTGGTCCCCCGCGGTCACTTCCTTGTCGCCCATGTTCGAAAGCAGTTCGGACAGAGAGTCGAGGTCGGAGGTGATGCACTTCACCCGAACCGAGTGGGACTGCTCGAAGAGCCCTTCCCGGTAGGCGTCGATGATGGCCACCACCTGGCCCATGGCTTTCTGGATCCGCTCGAGGTCCTCCGATTGCAAGGTCCGTCTCTCGGGTTCGCGGGATTCGCGGATCGCCCGCCCGAGAAGGTTTCTGATGGACTCGAGTCGGGCCCGTTCCTGGCGATGGAGTTGAAGAGGGTCAGCCATCGTGCCCCTCCACCGCGGTGGGATGGGAGGAGGCGCGTTCGAAGATTGCCAGGGGTTGGCCCGGAGACAAGGGGTGTCCTCCGCATGTTGAAGGCCTCATGTTGGGCCACCATCAGCCCGGCGTCGATGCTTCACAGCAAGGGTCAGCGGCCCACCACCACCCAGACCGGACGCCCTTCCTTCACAGCCTGGCGGAGGGTCCGGCAGGCCGCGGTGGCTGTCGTGCACTCCAGTGCGAGGCCATCGGAGGCCACGAGAAGCACCTCTGTGGCAGGCGGTATGGATGGCAGCCCCAGGGGGGCTTCCATGGCTTCAGAGGCTTGGTTCACCTGCTGGGTAACTTCGAAGCCCTCGCCTGTCTCGAGGGCGTGCCGGCTGATCCCAAGCGACCGCACCAGGAGCGGCCAGGTATTCTCCCGGGGCACGGACTGGCCCTTCTCCCAGGCCGAGATCGCCGCTTGGCCCACGCCGATCCGGGCCCCGAGGGCGCGCTGGGTCAGGCCCATCTGTTCGCGGGCGACCCAGAGCCGTTCGCTGAGCGTCCGGGGCTGCTTCGGGGCGCGCCGGCGCGGGGGGCGAGGTGCTCCCTTCATGGCACACCTTGTTCGACACAAACAATTTGTGTTGGCGGCAAGATGGCCCCCACGCTCCAGGGACAGGAGCGGGGAAGGCGGCGCGCGGCCATCCAGTGATTCTACAGGGCCAGACTTCTTCGCCTGGGCAGAGTTCTCCGGCAAACTGTCCAACACAAACCAATTGTGTTGGAGCGTTCATGTCCGACCCGGAATTCACCCTGGAGCCCTCGGCAGCGACGGAGGCCAAGCCCAAGCGGGGTCGTCCCAAGGGCAGCGGGAAGAAGGCCGCTGTGGAACCGGTGCCGACCGCCCCCGAACTGGAGTTGTCCACCGAGGAGAGCGTCAACTACCTGCATCGGGCCACACGCCTGAACAACCCGCCCGCCGGACTGGCGGCCGAAGGCCGTGCCGCGGAGCCGCCCCGGATGGCCTACGCTTACAATCCCCACCGGCCCCCCATGCTTCGCTTCGATGGCACCGGGCAGGCGGATCGTGCTGCGGAACTGGCGGCCCTGGCCAGTGAGCGGCAGTTGTCAGCCTCGGAATCCGAAGAACTGAAGAGCCTGCTCAGCGTTCATGCCCCCTGGATCGAATGGGCCGGCAAGCGCGAGGCCGAGCGCTTCGAGGTGGACCCGGTCGCCCTGCACATCCACGAGCGGGTGAGCACCCAGGCCATCCTGCGGGCGGTGCAGCGCCAGGACCTGGAGCGCGGCCTCTTCGCCGACCCTGGACTCGACCCGGCCCAGGAACTGCAGTTCTACCGCTACCCCGTGGACTGGGCCAACCGCATGGTGCTGGGCGACAGCCTGCAGGTGATGGCCTCCCTGGCCCGGCGGGAGAACCTGGCCGGGCAGGTGCAGATGATCTACCTGGACCCGCCCTACGGCATCAAGTTTGCCAGCAATTTTCAACCCAAGGTCGGCCAGCGGGACGTGAAGGACAAGGACAGCGACCTCACCCGAGAGCCCGAGATGGTGCGTGCCTACCGCGACACCTGGACCTTGGGCGTCCACTCCTACCTGGCCTACCTCCGAGACCGCCTGATAATCGCTAAGGAATTGCTGGCCGACACGGGCAGCATCTTCGTGCAGATCAGCGACGAGAACTTGCACCGAGTGCGAATGGTGATGGATGAGGTGTTTGGGGCTGAGGAGTTCCAGTCCTTGATCACCTACCGAACCTCTGTGCCATTGCGGTCAACCGGCCTCCCTTCGATTACCGATTTCATTCTTTGGTATTCAAAAAACAACCAGAAAATGAAACGTCACGACTTGTATCAAGAGCGGTCTGATCCTGGCGAAGGAATATACGGCTATCTCGAGGAATCGACGGGCCTTCGACGCACCATGACCTCCCAAGAGAAGGAGGAAGGTGAGTCGTGGGCTTCAGGTGCCAGGTGTTTTGGCACAGATAACCTTGTGTCTAGCGGGTACACCACTACCTGCACGTTTGAAACTGATTATGAAGGCCGAAAATTCACCCCTAGTTCGGGGAAAAGCTGGAAGACGAATAAAGAGGGGATGGGCCGTCTGAAGTTGGCTCATCGGGTGAACGCCTCGGGGGAGACCCTGAGGGCGATGATGTATATGGAGGACTATCCAGTTCAAAAACTCCCAGGACTTTGGACGGATACAAAGGGCGAATCAGAAAAAACATATGTTGTGCAGACGGCTAGCAAAGTGATTCAACGCTGCCTCCTCATGACCACAGATCCAGGTGACCTCGTCCTGGACCCCACCTGCGGCTCTGGCACAACAGCCTTCGTCGCCGAACAGTGGGGGCGCCGATGGATCACCTGCGACACCAGCCGAGTAGCGCTGTCCCTGGCGCGGCAGAGGCTGATGACTGCCAAGTTCGAATATTACGCGCTGCGCCCCATCAGCGATGAAGACCACGATCGGAACCCAGAAGGTGCCTGGCTGAAGGAACCCACCTCGGGGGAGGCGCGAACCCTCGACTGCAAAACGGTCCCGCATGTCACTCTGCGCAGCATCGCCCAGAACCAGGACCTCGACCCCATCTTTGCGAAGCACGAGCCGATCCTGGAGGCAGCCCTGGCGACCTGCAACACGGCCCTGGCGAGTGTGACCTCAGATCTTCGCACCAGCCTAAAGGCCAAGCTGCTGACTAAGGAACGGGTAGAGGGCAAGCGCGCTGTGACGGATGCCGACCGCCGACGCTGGTTGTTGCCGCCAGATGGCCGGGATCGCAGCATCGAGACGAAAAAGCGCACCACCGTCGATTTGAACTTCTCTGGCTGGTTCGCCTGGGAGGTGCCTTTCGACACTGACCAGGAGTGGCCCGAGGCGTTGCAGACGGCCGTGACGGCCTACCGGGCGGCCTGGCGGGGGAAAATGGACGAGGTCAACGCCTGTATCAACGCCAACGCAGCCCAGGAAGAACTGGTGGACCAGCCCAAGGTGGTTCGTGGAATCACACGGGTGAGCGGCCCCTTCACCGTGGAGTCCGTCCTGCCCGCTCTTGAGAGCCTGGAGGTTGAGTCACCCATCGAGGACACCGAGGGCGACCTGCCCGCCTTCGACCCAGCCACGGCCCCCCAGAATGCCGAGGCGTTCCAGGAACAGGTACTGGGCTGGCTGCGCCGGCAGGGGGTGGACTTCCTCGACAACAAGCACCAGGACTTCACGCGGCTCGAGCCCATGGCGGGGCAGGCCGTGCTGCACGGCCAGGGTGCCTGGGGCGAGCCCGAGCGCCGCGTGGCGGTGAGCATCGGTCCCCGCATCGGCAACGTGAGTGAGTTCCAGGTGGCCCAGGCCCTCCGTCTGGCCTACCAGCGGGGCTTCCAGGAACTGGTCTTCGCGGGCTTCGGCTTCGATGCGGTGGCCCAGGGCGCCATCCAGGCTCACGCCCAGGAAGGTGGCGAGGTGCGCACCCACCTGCTCCTCATCCGGCCGGATGTGGCCATGGCCGGGCTCCTGAAGGAAGGCCCCGGAGCCCAGTTGTTCACGGCCATGGGCCTGCCCCGCACCCGGCTCGAACATCTCAGGGGCGGGGAGTTCCGGGTCCACATGGAGGGCATGGACATCTACCAACCCGTGGATCACAGCCTGATGGACACCAAGGCCGAGAAGGTGGCCGCCTGGTTCGTAGACCACGACTACGACGGGCGCGCCTTCTGTATCTCCCAAGCGTTCTTCCCTGACAGGACAGCCTGGGAGAAGCTGGCCAAGGCCCTCAAGAGCGCCGACGCCGAGCGGTTCAAGGCGTTTGCGGGCACCGAGAGCCTCCCATTTGTCGCAGGTAAGTATCGCCGCTGTGCGGTAAAGGTTGTGGATGTCCGCGGGAACGAGGTGATGGCGACCCACAGCCTTGAGGCCGAAGGGGCCGGGGCATGACCGAAGCGGCCCAGACACCCGTCCAGGCGGTGCCCCAGCCCATCCTGTGCTCCCCGTTCGAGGAGCCGGACACGCACTGGCACTACGACCGCGACCACCACCAGCACATCCAGCAGGATGGCCGGCGCCCCAGCCGCTACTGGCACCAGGGCAGCGTTACAGGCAGCCGCCAGCGCAGCCTGTTCATCGAGGAGGACGAGGACGACCTCCCACTGGTGAACATGCTTCGTCAGAACGTGCGTGACTGGCGGGCGAGCGGCTACCCTCACGTGACCGCGGTGACCCGCCAACTCTTGCTCCACTGGAGCCGAGAGGATCGGGTGCGGCGCCTCTTCTTCTGCCAGCGGGAGGCGGTGGAGACGGTGATCTACCTGACCGAGGTGCTGGAGGCGGGGCACCGCGTTCGCCACCCCCAGGACGCCCAAGGGCGGCCCATCAAGGACGAATGGCTCCGCCTGGAGGAGTTCCAGGCCCTGCTTCAGGGCGAGGTGCCGCGCTTCGCACACGACCTGATGAACGTGCCTCCGTCGCTCCTGGACCGGCCCTCTGACCCGGCCCTGCCCGCCCTGCGCCGCTACGGCTGCAAGATGGCGACCGGGAGCGGCAAGACGGTGGTGATGGCGATGCTCATCGCCTGGACGCTGTGCAACCGGGCCCGGAACCCCCAGAGCCAGCGCTTCCCGGGGGCCGTGTTCGTGGCCTGCCCGAACCTGACCATCAAGGACCGGCTGCAGGTGCTGCGCCCCGATCGGGCGGACAACTACTACCGCAAGTTCGACATCGTGCCCGAGGCCCTGATGCCGGAGATGCGGAAGGGCCGCGTCAAGGTGGAGAACTGGCACCAACTGGCGTTGGAAGGGGCAAACGTCGAGGATGGCGTCGCCTACCGCGTGGTGAACAAGGGGGAGGAGGACCCCGCCACCTTCGCGCGCCGCTTCCTGGGGGAACTGCATGGACGCGGGCCCATCTTGGTGATGAACGATGAGGCCCATCACGCCTACCGGCCAGCCCCGGTGCCCGAGGGCACTCCCCTCAGCGCGGAGGAGAAGGCCGACTTGGAAGAAGCCACCCAGTGGATCCAGGGCCTCGACCGGCTCAACCAGAGCGTGGGCGTGCGCTTTTGCGTGGATCTGTCGGCCACCCCGTTCTACCTCAAGGGGTCCGGGCACGTGGAAGGCTCGCCCTTCCCCTGGCTGGTGTCGGACTTCGGTCTGGTGGACGCCATCGAGAGCGGGATCACCAAGATCCCCCGACTCCCTGTTGCCGATTCCACGGGGCAGACCGATGAAACCGGCAAGCCTGACCCTAAATACTTCCGGCTGTGGGAGCAGATCCGGGAGAATTTGAAACCAGGCCAGAAACTGTCGGGCGGCAAGCCGAAGCCGGAGGTCGTCTGGACTCAGGCTGAGGGGGCCCTGAAGACCCTTGCCGACCAGTGGGAGGAGCGATTCCAACTCACCGAGGCGGCCACACCCGGCCAGGAAAAGGTCCCACCTGTCCTGATCGTGGTCTGCGACAACACCGATATCGCCCAACTCTTCTTCGAACGCATCAGCGGCGAGACGGCCCTCAAAGAAGCCGACGGGGACAAGGATGAGGAGACGCCGAAGCGGGCCAAGAAGAAGCGCAGCGTGGCCTACGGCCCGAGTGCATTGAAGGCCGCCTTCGCCAACACGCCGATTCGTCGGGTCACTATCCGCATCGATTCGAAGCTCTTGGCCGAGGCGGAGTCTTCCACGGGGGGCGGCCGGAAGGAGGCTGCTGAGGAACTGCGGCGGATCGTGTCCACGGTGGGCGTGAAAGGGGAGCCAGGCGAGCACGTCCGCTGTGTAGTGAGCGTCCAGATGCTCAGCGAGGGCTGGGACGCCAACACGGTGACCAACATCCTCGGCCTCCGCGCTTTCGGGAGTCAGTTGCTGTGCGAGCAGGTCGTGGGCCGTGGCCTGCGGCGCATGGACTACGAGCCATACCGGGACGAGCGGGGGCGCCTAATGCTCCACGAGGAATACGTGGATGTCTACGGAGTGCCCTTCTCGGTCATCCCCTTCAAGGGGCGACCGGTGCAGAAGACAGCGCCCGAGGACAAACCCCGGAATCACGTGAAGGCCCTGCCCGAGCGGCAGCACTTCGAGATGGAGTTCCCCAATGTGGAAGGCTTCGCCTTCGCGCTGAAGCGCAACGTCCTAAACGCGGATGTCGCCAGGATGGAGCCCCTCGGGCTGGAACCGATGGAGGAACCCACAGCCGTCTTCGTTGCGCCGCAGGTGGGCTATTCGGAGGGCACCCCCAGCGGCTACGGCCAGTTCCCCGCCGTGGCCCAGGATCGCCAGCACTACTACGAGACGACCCATCTGCAGACCCTCGAGTTCGAACTGGCCCGCCGGGTCGTGTGGGGGCTCCTGGAGGGCATGGGCGACCAGCGCCTCAGTGCCCGCACCCAGGGCCGGCAGCAGTTGTTCCCCCAGGTTCTGAAGTTCGTGAAGGCTTACACGGCCACGAAGGTCCAGTGGAACGGCTGCCACCCTGCGGAACTGGGGCTGGAACGGTATATGGCCCGGTTGACGGACCGCTTTCTGACGGCCATCGAACCCGACGAGACCGAGGGGGAGGAAGCTCTGGTGCCCATCCTCAACCGCTACCAGGCCAAGGGGAGCACGGCACGGGTGGACTTCAAGACCACCAAGCCCTGCCAGGCCACCGAAGCCAGCCACATCAACCAGGTCGCCCTGGACACGAAGCAATGGGAGCAGAGCGGGGCCTTCCATTTGGAGTTCGCGGCAAAGCAGGGGCACATTCGCAGTTACGCCCGAAATGAGCGCTTGGAGTTCAACATCCCCTACGACTACGAAGGCCAGGGGCACAGCTACCAGCCGGACTTCCTGGTCCAGCTTGAGCCTGGGCGCACCCTGATTCTGGAGATCAAGGGCCAGGAGGATGATCAGGACCACGCCAAGCACGAGGCCGCCCGTCGGTGGGTCCGCGCCGTGAACCGGTGGGGGGCCCTCGGGAAGTGGCGATTCGAGGTCTGCAAGGCCCCGAATGAACTGCAGGCCCTCATCGCCAGGGTCAGGTCGGAAAGCTGGGCCTGACCCGCTATCGACCGCGATTAGACCAATTTAGACAGCATGTGTCATATCGCTTTCAGTAATTTCTGATTCTGGGCTAAATGTCCCAGAGAACGGGCCTGGATCGATTTGACGCGAGCCCCACCCCCAGACGCCACGGAGGATGTCCCGTTCTTAAATTGCAGCTGCTCACCGGGAATTGAATACAGGAGTTCCCATGCCTACCCCTCGACCAGCACACCCTCTTCTTCATCTGCACCGGATCAACGTTCCCTGGGTGAACACTCCCGGCACCCTGCTGCTGGCCACCCCTCGCCGGCGGGCGCCGCGTGAGGACCAGGATGGCTGGCAGAAGGGCATCCTGGACGCGCTCCACTGGCTCCAGAACAAGATGGTGTTCCAACTGGCCAGCGAGAACCAGGTGGTCGACCGCCTGGACCCCTATCCGGCGCACAAGGGGGCTCCCGAGCGAGAGGCCTTGGTCTGGTCTGGGTGGGAGTCGTTGATCCTGCCCTCCGAATGGCATAACTACGAGCCGACTGGGCCCGACGGCACGCTGATCGACTGCCTCCCTATGGCGCAGCCCGCGGACCCGCTCGACTGGGATCTGCAATTTCAAAGGGAGGTCGAAGAGACGCTCCCTGGGCTCCTGAAGCAGCTTCAGGGGGGCCGCGGGGCAGTCTATTTCTGCCCCGAGGGGAAGGCCACGGCCGGCTTCCTCCCGGCGCTGCTATCCCTGTTGGGAGACCCCATGGTCCATCCCCACAAGGTGGTCTACCCCCTCGGGCAGGCCGGGCTCGGGCTGACCCCATTCCAGCACGGCATTCTGCTCGGGATCAGCCTGGGCGACTGGCGGGCGAAATTCAGCCAGCCGGGCCCTTCTGGCTCGGAGTAGTTAACACCTTCTTCGCCCCTGAGTGTTCGCGCAATCCGTCCAGGTAGTCCGCCCATGCCTGCATCATCTTGCGCCGTTCCTCGAGGTGGGTGGTGCGGTTGTAGGCCCGGCCGTTGGGATCTTTTACAGCATGGGCCAGTTGGTGCTCGATGAAGTCGGCCCGGAAGCTCAGTTTCTCCTCCAGGAGGGTCCGGGCGACAGCCCGGAACCCGTGGCCGCTCATCTCCTCCTTGCTGATGCCCATGCGCCGAAGTGCCGCCAGGATGGCGTTGTCACTCATGGGGCGGGCGCTGCTCCGCGCGCTCGGGAACACGAATCGCCCTCTCCCGGTGAGGGGCTGGATCTCCTTCAGGATGGCCACGGCCTGGGTGCTGAGGGGCACGATGTGCGGCGTTTTCGTCTTGGTAACGAGGTAGCGCCACTCGGCTGCGACGAGATCGATGTCGGCCCACTCGGCATGACGGAGTTCCCCAGGGCGCACGAAGACGAGGGGAGCCAGGCGGAGGGCGCAGCGCACGATGAGGCCGCCCTCGTAGCCCTCCATGGCCCTCAGAAAGCCCGCAAGCTGTTCCGGGTCTGTAGTGGCCGCCATGTGCTTCCCTTGGGCCGGGGGGATGGCTCCCCGGAGGTCTCCCGAGGGGTCTCGTTCGGCACGCCCCGTGGCCACTGCATACCGGAACACCTGCCCACAGGACCCCAGGGCTCGATGGGCCGTCTCCACGGCCCCGCGTGCCTCGATGCGGCGGATCACTTCGAGCAGTTGGGGAGCAGAGATGTCCGAGATCGGCCGCTCTCCCATCCAGGGGAAGACGTCGCGCTCGAAGCGCCGAAGGACGCCATCCCAGTATTTTTCTGTCTTGGTCGGAGCGTATTTTTTGACCCACTCCCTTGCCACGACTTCGAAGCTGTTGGCTGCGCGGTCCGCCTTTGCGGCCCTCTTGGCCTTCCGGTGCTCGCCGGGGTCCACACCCTGGCTGAGCAGCTTCCGCGCCTCGTCTCGACGCTCCCGGGCCTCTTTCAGCCCCACGTCTGGGTAGACCCCCAGCGAGAGGCGCTTCTCCTTGCCATCGAAGCGGTATTTCAGGCGCCACCACCTGCCCCCGCTTGGGGCGACCTCCAGGTAGAGGCCGCGCTCATCGTGGAGTCGAACAGGCTTCACGCCGGCCTTGGCTTTGCGTAGGGCGGCATCGGTCAGGGGCATGGGGGCAACTCCTCGGGGCAGGGCCCCAGTTGCCCCGAATCTTGCCCCCAGTTGCCCCCGGATCGCAACGGATCCCTTCGGATCCGGTCGGACACCCGTTAGCGGCGATTCATTGAAATTGCTGGATGAATCGGATGCCTTCGGATGCCCTCGGAAAACGTAGTGGTGGAGGTGGTGGGAGTCGAACCCACGTCCAAGACATGCCGGATGGCGGCTCTTCCACAGGCTTGGTCCGCTCTTGGAACCTCCCGGCGGGGAACGGACGAGCCGCTCGGGACGTGTGCCCCCTGGTCTCGGCCGCCCTCAGGGGGCGTCGGGGCGGCCCATCTGGTGCCCTGTCCGGCAGGCCGAAGCCACCCTTTCAGGGGTTTAACGAGCCCGGTACCCAGAGATCCCGGGGACTCGCTCGGAGCCTAGGTTGCCCTAGGCAGCGAGAGCCAGTTCGAAGTTATCGTTGGCAGTTTGATTTGGGCGGCTTGATGAGGGGGCCAGCCGTCCAACCCCCGCCTGCACCAGGCACCCGGATCACGACCTGTCGAAACCGGTCACCCCCGTTGCACTGATCGCCACCATGGGTGGCGGCCACGGCATCCGGCCCCCGCGAGGGCCCGACTGTGGCGGAGGTTGAGTATGGGCCCGGTGGCCCGCCTTCACAAGTCGGCCATGAACAAGTCGTAGATGCAAGTTTGGCAACGATTTAAGGGAACTTTGGTCATTTCTGGTACACCAGAAAGGTAGGGGAGACCCCCGATTTTCTGGT
>JAJZQW010000059.1 GCA_021802985.1 Acidobacteriota bacterium
CGGTCCTTGCCTTTACAGTGGAGGAGGTAGCGGAGGTTTTGCACTGCGGCCGGACCACCATCTACGAGCTGCTGAAGGAACGGAAAATTCGCACCGTCCCTGTAGGGCGGAAAAAACTCATCCCACTCAGGGAGCTGGAACGGTTCCTGGCCGAGAACGCTGCATAGCCAGGTTCAACTCGTGACGAGGCCCCTTCCGGGGGCCTTTTTTTGGGACGAGTGGCCGTAGATTTTGAGTTTTGGCGCGTGTTTCTTCACAGCCTTTGCAACGGCGCCGGGCACCAGGTGTCCGTAATACTTCTCGACCATGCGGGTGTCCCGATGCCCGAGTTGTGCGGCCACATAGAGTAGCGGCATACCCTTCAGAATCAGGTGTGAGGCGTAGGTGTGGCGAAGCTCATGGAAGGTCACCTTCGCGATGCCTGCGGCCTGGTATGCATTCTCCATGCGGGCGATTTGGTCGTACGGTATCCAATCATCGGAGGCGGCCCGCGTGAGGCGTTCCACACCCGTGTGCCGGAAGAGCGTCTCCTCGGCAGAGCGTCCTTCTGTGATGCCGGAAAACCATGCCACGGCGTCGTCGTCTAGGTGGATATAACGGGACCTGCCATTCTTCCCGAACTCGATGAAGAGCGTTTTCGAGGTGGCCGAAAAATCCCGTACCACGCACCGCCCCAGCTCGCCATAGCGGGCTCCGGTGGATAGGCCACCGATGACTAGGTCGCGGAACTCTGGGTCGACGCAGGCGTTCACCAGTAGCCGCGGCTCGTCATCCATCAGGAAGCGCACTCGGGAGTTGCCTACATTTTCGAAGGCTTTCACCTCGCGCCAGGGGGCAGCGCCATGCACGCGGCCTTCCGCCATGGCCAGGTTCAACCCGGCCTTAAGGTTCGTGAGGATCCGGTTGGCGGTGTCTTTCCGCTTGCGGATTTCATCCGGGGTTACCGGAGGGGGGAGGTATTCCGGGGTCTCACGCTTCTTCCCAGTCTTTCGTCGGCCTGTCTCCACCAGCTTCTGCTGCCATGCCTCCAGCCGCTTCTTACTTAGGGCCTGGACCTCGATGTCACCCAGCTCAGGAAGTATGTGGGCGTTGATCGTTATTTCGATAATGCCGACCGAGCGCCTCCCTCGCTTTCGCAGGTGAGCCACATAGTCAGCCATAGCCTCTCTGACAAGGTATGGCCCCTCCCTCGGCACCTCTCTGCCCGCCACCTGAATCGCCGCGCGCTCTCTGTCCCTAAACCAGGTTTCAGCCTTCGCTGTGGCCTGGGCGTAGCTCAGGACTGTCATCCCATCGGCCGCCAAAAAATCGTCAGCAACACCTAGCGGGTGTCGCTGCATCCTCCGAGTGGTCGGGTCGTAGTACCTCGCACGCCAGCTCCCAGCCGCACCATTTAGTGGTCGCCAGTAGAGAAGGTACCGCCCCGTGGCTAGGGTCTCAGTGTGGTCTCTTCCCAGCTCCAGTTTCTGTCGCTGTGACCAGTACTCCAGAGCCGCGGATCGCTTCGTACGGGCCATGCACTCTCCGAGTGGCAAACGGCTGGCAAAACTCAAGACGGATTAGCGTACCACTGAGACGAACGGGGACGAACGCTCAACTGATTTCAGGGCTTTTATACGGTTCATCTTCGTTCGTCCGAGTCCGAAATCCACCCATCCACGGCCTTGACACGGTAGGGGTCGGCGGTTCGAGACCGCCCGC
This sequence comes from Acidobacteriota bacterium, assembly GCA_021802985.1. Taxonomy (GTDB): domain Bacteria; phylum Acidobacteriota; class Holophagae; order Holophagales; family Holophagaceae; genus Geothrix. The sequence goes on from JAJZQW010000059.1 coordinate 1,702, forward strand.
GCCAACCAGCCAAAGGCCGCTTCTGCGGCCTTTTTTCATGCGCCAATCCGGGCGGTCTCGGGCCACCGAGAAAGTCCGGCAGGCAGGTAGGGGCCCGCTTTTGCGGCCCTTTTCAGAACTGGAATCCAGCGGAGATGAGCAGGCTCTTGAGCTGGGTATCCTGTTCGTCCTTGCTGCGGGGGCGGCCCAGGATGCGCTTCCAGTCGGCGGCGTACTCGATCTTGAGGGGGAAGCCCAGCTTCAGGATGAGGCCGATGCCCAGGGTGGTCCGGAAGGGCGGGAAGGGCGTGACGGCACCCTTGTCGGGGTTGATGCTGCGATAGACCTGGCCGGAATCGGCGAAGACCTCGCCCCAGATGCTCTGCATGCCCAGGAAGGGGAAGCGGTACTCGAGGTTCACCACCGCCAGCCCCTGGCCACCCAGGGGAATGAGCTGAGGCAGGAGGTTACCGCTGGTGTCCGTGCGGACCACGTCACCCAGCATGTCGGGTTCCACACCGCGCACGGAGAAGGGGCCGCCGCCGAAGAACCGTTCCGACAGGGGGAGGTCGTTGGCGGAGTGGGCGGTCGGTCGGGCCAGGCCCACCCGCATTCCCGCAGTCACCACCCCATGCTCGGCGTGAAAACCGATGGGCCAGTTCCACTGATGGCGGACGTCCAGCTTCACGAAGCTGCTGTTGGCGCTGGTGCCGAAGACCTGGTTGGCCAGTTCCAGCCGCGCCAGGAAGTAGATCCCCTGGGTGGGATCGTAGGGCTTGTCGCGGCGATCCACCACCACCTGCAGGAAGGGGGCCGAGATGATGCTGCGGGCCGGTGTGCGGGCGAGCAGGAACAGGTCCTGGTCGGTGAGCAGGGCCTTGCCGTTGGCATCGGTGTTGGCGCCCACCTCTACGCGCTCGAAGCGGTAGCCCAGGCTCACGGACTGGACCGGGCCCAGCTTCCATTCCAGGCTGGTCGTGAACTGGCGGCGCCGGGCGAAGAAGGCGGCCTGCGCCTCCTCGATGTAGGCGCCCTCCATGTGCATCCGGGTGCGGCTGGGCAGCCAGGCATCGAGGGAGCCGGGCATGAACCAGGGGTCCGTGTAGCCCACGCTGTAGCTGTCGAGGGAGCGCTTCACGTCACCGGTGGGAAAGGCCTTGCGCAGCGCCGGGATCCGCAGGGTCTGATCCCCCGCCCGGGCCCCGAAATCCAGGGTCCGGCCCATGCCACCGACATTGAGGCGCTGGGTGTTCAACCCGAAATGGTAGCCCTGGGTCTTGTCGTAGCCGAAGGCCTCGGTGAAGACCCAGGGGCTCCGCTCCTGCAGTTGCAGGGCGATGTCGCCGCGCTTCCAGGCCTGGTCCTTCTGGCCCGGCAGGTCGGACACGCTCAGGAGATCCACCCGCTGGAAGGCGCCCAGGGAGGCGATCTGCACCTGGGCCCCATCCAGCCGGAGGGGGTCCAGCGGGGTTCCGATGGGCGTGTCGACCTCGCGCAGGATGGCCTCCGCGCGGGTCCGGTCGCTGCCCTGCACCACCGTGCGCCGCGTGAGGTCCAGGGGCTGGGGCGGCACCTGGACGCGCACGAGGGACTGGGCCTCGTCATCCTCGAAGGCGATCCGCACCTGCGGGCTGGCCGAGCCCAGGGAAGACAGCCGCTGGCGCAGATCGGACACCACCAGGGCCAGATCGTTCCGCACCAAGGGAAGCGGCTTGTTGAACACCAGCCGCATGCCCCCTGGCATGGGCTGGAGCGTCCCCTCGTAGCCCTGGAGCTGGCGGCGGTCCGAGCCGAAGCGGCGGGCCCCCGGGCCCTTCAGCGGGACCGGCCGATCGGAGAGGGTCAGCAGAAGGCTTTCGGCGAGACGATCGGGCGGGAAAGCGGGATCCGGCGGAAGTTCCAGCACCAGCTCACGCAGGAAGCGCTGCCGCCCCTCCCGGACGATCAGCCGCACATCGACGGATCCGTCCTGGTTGGCTTCCACCCGGCGCCGCACGCGCACTTCGGGAAACCCGCGTTGGAGGTAGATGGCCGTGAGCCGGTCCTCCAGGGCCCGCATGGTCTCGCCCTTGGCCTGGGGGAGAAGGACGAGGTAGCGCTTCGGCAGCTTCATCGCGGCCCGGAGTTCTTCCTCCGACAGCTCCTGGTTCCCCTCGATCCGCAGGTTCCGAATGAGCCTTCGGGGACCGGGCACCACCTGGTAGCGGATCGTGATCTCTTCGGGGTGATCCGGCGTGCCCTTGGTGATCGTCTGGGTGTAGGTCGCCCGGGCCTCCGGGTAGCCCTGGTCCCGGAAATAGGTGGCGATCCGCCCGCTGCCTTCGTCCAGGAGGCTCGGCGAGTAGCGCTCCGCCTTGGCCAGGGGCACGAAATCGGTGAGCCGAGGACGGCCCATGAGGGCCCCGAAAAAGCTCAGCCCATCGGCCTTCACCTTCACCTTCGGTCCGGGATGCACGTCGAGCACCAGCTCACCTTGGGCACCGCCTGCGGCCCCGTCCGCAAGGCGGACCTGAACGGCCCCCTCCAGGCGCCCATTCTTTACGAATCGCAGCCGGATCCGCCGTTGGATTTCCCGGGGGAGGCCGTCCGTCCACAGGCTCTGGCCGGGGCGGATTCCCGCCACCTTCAGGAGAACGTCCCGCGTGTAGGGCGCAGGAGCACCCGTGATGGTCACCGTGCGGATCAGGGCGGGTGGTCCGAGCGAGAGCGTCAGGCGGAGCGTCCGCCCGCCCTCCCCAGGCTGGGTTCCGATCACGGCCTTCGGGTAGCCACCCTCCCGCAGCCGCTGCTCCGCCGCGAGCCGGAAGCCTTCGAGGCGCATGGGCCCCAGCCGCTGCCCCTTCTGAAGCTCGGGCAACAGGGTCTTCTTGAAGGGGGCCGGGATGGGATCCCCCGCCCAGGTCCAGGCAACCAAGGGGACGATGGGCACGAGGCGGATGTGGGCCGTGCCATCTGGATCCAGGCGGCCATCCACCGACTGGAAACGGTCCACGAGGCGCACCGCCGCAAGGGCCTGGCGGAAGCCGGCTTCGTCAACGGGGCGACCCGGTGCCAAGCCCAGGGCCGCCCGTGCGAACAGCTGATCATCGCCCGAACCGCCTTCGAGGAGGATCACCCGCAGAGTGAGCGGTCCGGACACACCCTGGGCCCTGGCGGAAACCAGGGCCAGGAGTACGCATGCGAGGGCGGCGCGGAGGCGCACCGCCTCAGAAGCCCGCGAGGGCCTCTTCCTCGGTGTCCTTCACTTCGAAGACCGAGTGAAGGCTGGTCATCTTGATGAGGTTGAAGATCTTGGAGCTCATGCCGCAGATGCGCAGCTCGCCGCCTTTGCCCTTGATGGAGGTGTAGCAGCCCACCAGCTCGCCCACACCAGAAGAGTCCAGGTAGCTCACCTTGCTGAAGTTGATGACGATCTTGCGGGAGCCGCTGGAAAGGGCGGTGCGGACCGCTTCTCCCAGCTCCTGGTCGCCATCTCCCAGGGTGATCTTGCCCTCTGGATGGAGGATCAGGACATCGTTGTGCTGGCGGCTGCTCATGATCATGGGGGCCTCGAGGTGAGGGGGCCAGTGTAGCAAGGGAGGGCAGGCCCTGCGCAAGCCGGTCCGGCACGAGGGCTGCATCTCCCCCCAGGAAGCCGGGGTCGCCCGGCCCAATCTGCAGGGTGCCCCATGTTCGATCTCATCAGCGGCAACAGCATGATCCAGCTCATGGACCATAGCCTGACGCTGGCTACTCAGCGCCAGACGCTCATCGCCTCCAACCTGGCGAACATCGACACGCCCGGGTACCGGACCCGGGACTTCGACTTCGACAAGGCCCTCAAGGCGGCCCTGGCCGAAGATGCTGGGCAAGTTTCACCCACAAGCCTGGCCCAGACCAACCCCATGCACCTGCAGGGAACCCCCAGCAGCGCCCTGCCGGCCACCTCCGATCCGGTCCGGCCGGATTCCGAGCGCAACGATGGCAATGACGTGAGCCTGGACCGGGAAAACATGCTCATGGCCCGCACCCAGATGGACTACCAGAACGCCTCCAACTTCATGCAGCTCGAATTGCGGAAGATGTACTTCCTGATCCGCGAGGCCGTTGCCCACTGAACCACCGGGGGCGGGCGCCGCCTCCAGGAGAGATGACCATGAGCATCAACCAGATTCTCGATATCGCCGGCAGCGGAATGTCCGCCCAGCGCCTGCGGATCCAGCTCATCGCCTCCAACATCGCCAACAGCGAGACCACCCGCACCAAGGAGGGAGGCCCCTATCGGCGCCGGGACGCGGTCTTCCAGTCCCAGGACATGGGCTTTGGCGATGCCCTGGCCGCGGCGGGCGTCCGGGTCGCCGGCGTCCAGACCAGCCAGGAGCCCTTCCTGACCCGCTACGAGCCCGGTCATCCCGATGCGGATGCCAACGGCATGGTCAAGTATCCCAACGTCAATCCCGTCGAGGAGATGGTGAACCTCACCGAGGCCAGCCGCTCCTACGAAGCCAACATCGCCTCGGTGCGCACGGCCAAGAGCATGGCCGCCTCCGCCCTGGAGATCCTGCGGGTGCAGTAGCCTGTCGGTTTTTCGACTGGCCCCCTCCCCCTGCCCGGCCGATAGTTGAACAGGCCCCTTTCCCCGAGCCAACGCCATGGACCCTCTGAACATCCCTTCGATCCCCCCCCTCAACCCCGTCTCCGGTGCCGCCCAGATGGGCGCGGGCGCCGCGGCCGGAGGCGCGCAGGGCGAGGTGGGATTCGGCGATCTCCTCAAGCAGGCCCTCCAGGAAGTGAACCAGACTTCGGCCCAAGCCGAGGGGGAGGCACGGAACTTGATGACGGGAGAGAGTGCAGACATGCACACGGCCATGCTGGCAGTCCAGAAGGCCGATCTTAGCTTCCAGATGATGATGGCCGTGCGATCCAAGCTGATCGACGCCTACCGCGAGGTCATGCGCATGCAGATGTAGCGCTGGCCGAGCTCCCGGGCACGGCCGATTCCCTGACGAGGAACGCCTATGGCCGGGGAAAGCAACCTCGCTGACCAGTTCACCAACGCCTTCAAGAGCATGAGCGCCACCCAGCGCGTGATGGTGGCTGCCATTTCCGTGACAGTGCTGCTGGCCCTGGCGGGCCTGGGCCTCTGGGCCAGCCAGGAGACCAAGGGCGTCCTCGCCTCCAACATCTCCCCCCAGGACGCCAGTTCCATCGTCACCCAGCTGGACAAGATGCAGGTCCCCTACGAGCTCAGCTCCGATCAGCGGACCATCCTGGTCCCCGAGAGCAAGGTCGGCCAGCTGCGCCTGAAGTTCGCCGGAGACGGCACCCTCTCCGGCGACAAGCTGGGCTTCGAGAAGCTGGAGAACGCCGGCATCGGCACCACGGATTTCGCCCAGAAGGTCATCCACCGGCGGGCCATGGAGGCCAGTCTCGCCCAGACCATCATGTCCCTGAAACAGGTCGCCGCCGCCAATGTCCACATCACGCCCGCCAACGACAGCCCCTTCATCTCCGACAAGGAGGACGCCAAGGCCAGCGTCCTCCTGAAGCTGCGGGGCACTCAGCCCCTTCCCGACGAGAACACCCAGGCCATCGTGAATCTGGTGGCCGCCAGCGTGGAGGGCCTGAAACCCGAGCAGGTGGTGGTCATCGACCAGTACAGCCGCATCCTCTCCCGGACCGGCCAGGACCCCATGGTCGGGGCCAGCGATGCCCAGAAGAAGGCGGCCCGGGAGGAGGAGAGCTACCTCGTCCGGCGCGTGACCGATCTGCTGGAGCCCGTGGTGGGCATCGGCAAGGTGCGGGCCACGGCGCATGTGGACCTGGACTTCGACAAGGTGAAGATCAACTCGGAGACCTTCGATCCCCAGGGCCAGGTGGAGCGCAGCGTCCAGCAGAAGGAGGAGAAGGTCCAGAAGCGCGACAGCGGCGCGGGCGTCCCGGGCACGGCGAGCAATGTGGCTCCCGCCACGGGCGGGGCGACCGGCGGAAACCTCCTGGAAGACTCCGACAAGAAGGAAACCACCACCAACTACGAAATCAGCAAGACGGTCCGCGCCGTCGACCAGGCCACGGGCAATGTGAAGCGCCTGACCCTGGCGGTGATCGTGGATGATGCCTCCACCTGGGAGAAGGACCCCAAGGGCGAACCCGTCCTGAAGCTCACGCCCCGGACCCCGGACGAGTTGAAGAAGATCCGCGACCAGGTGGCCGCTGCCGTGGGCATCCAGGCCAAGCGCGGCGATGAACTCACCGTGGAGAACATGGCCTTTGCCACGCCCCAGGTGAATCCCAGGGAGGCCGCCGAGGAGAAACGCCAGTTCTGGATCGACCTGGTCCGGCAGTTCGCGCCCACGATCCTCTACGTTCTCCTGGGCCTCGCCGTCTTCTTCATGATCATCATGCCCATGCTCAAGCGACTCTCCGCCGCCCTGAACCGCCCGACACCCCTGCGGGTATCTCCGGCCGAGGGTGAGTCCCCGACCCGAAAGCCCGTACCGGTGAAGTCGATGGCGGAGCTGGAGGCAGAGATCGAGGCCGATCTCAATGCCGACGCGGCCTTCACGGCCCCCGAGGCCCGCCGGCGCGAGGTCATCCGCAAGCGTCTGCAGGAGGGCTCCGCGGAGGATCCGGAAACCATGGCTTCGCTGGTTCGGTCCTGGCTCCTGGACGAAGGGAGGTAGGCCATGTCCAAGCTCAGTGGCGCCCAGAAGGCCGCCGTCCTCATGGTCACCCTTGGAGACGACACCGCGTCCAACATCTTCAAGTATCTCGAGGAGGACGAGATCCAGACGATCGCCCGGGAGATCGCCATCACCAAGCACGTCCAGCCGGAGGTGGCGGAAGAGGTCATGGAAGAGTTCCACACCATGTCCCAGGCCCGCAGCTACATCAGCCAGGGCGGCATCGAATACGCGAAGAAGCTGCTCATCAAGTCCGTGGGCCCCGAGGTTGCCCGCAAGATCATCGATCGCCTGGTGAAGGCCCTGGAATCCAGCGCCGGCTTCACGAGCCTGGAGCGGGCCAACCCCCAGCAGCTGTCGAAGTTCATCCAGAACGAGCATCCCCAGACCATTGCCCTGATCCTGGCCCACCTCAACGCGTCCCAGGCGGCGGAACTCATCACCAGCCTGCCCGAGGCGCTGCGCAGCGATGTGGCCATGCGCATGGCCAGCCTCCAGGAGATCAGCCCCGAGGTGGTCCGCCGCATCAGCCTGATCCTGGAGCAGAAACTCGAGGCCCTGGGTTCCTTCGCCACCGAGGCCTACGGTGGCGTCCGCGCCGTGGCGGAGCTGTTCAACCGCATGGACCGCAACACGGGCCGGGCGGTGCTCGAGAAGATCGAGACGGAGAACCCCCAACTCGCCGCCAGCATCCGTGACCTGATGTTCGTGTTCGACGACATCCTGCTCATCGACGACACCGGCATCGCGGAGATCCTCAAGCGGGCGGACCGCAAGGTCCTCACCATCGCCATGAAGGGCACCAGCGAGGAACTGCAGAACCAGTTCTTCCGCAACATGTCCACCCGCGCCGTGGAACTCATCAAGGAGGAGATGGAGTTCATGGGCCCGGTGAAGCTCAAGGATGTAGAGAAGTCCCAGCACGAGATCGTGGAGATCGTCCGGCAGTTGGAGGAAGAAGGCGTCATCAGCATTGGCGGAGGCGGGGGCGAGGACTATGTCACGTAGGGTGGGGGCATGAGCCGCAAGGGGTACATCAAGTCCGAGGATCTCCGGGACACCCGCCTGGACGCCTTCCCCTATTTCCCCGTGGACACCTCCCTGGCCCGCGAGGCTGAACTCGAGGGGGGCTCCTCCTCCATCGCCGACGACCTGGAGGGGGCGGGGCGCCCCCAGCGGTCCACGGAGGAGCGCCTCATCGACCGGCTCCAGGAGGCCGAGCGGCAGGCCCAGGAGATCGCCCGCAAGGCCTATGAGGAAGGCTTCGCCTCCGGGGAGGCCGAGGGCCGCACCTTTGGCGAGAGCCAGTACCAGAGCTACATCCAGCGCATGGAGGGGCACCTGCTGGAGCTCGCTGCCGCGACCCTCACCCTGCGCGAGGCGCTCAACGACGAGCTCACCGCCCTGGCCCTGGCCGTGGGCGAGCACTTGGCCGTGCAGCAGATCGACCGCTCCCCGGGCGCCGTGAAGGCCCTGATGGAGGGCGTCCTCGAAGCCCTGCCCTTCCCGCTGCCCCGCGGCACCCGACCGGGAGAGCAGCCCTACCACGTCTTCCTGAATCCCCTCGACCTGGAGCGGTTGGGTGACCTCTTCGCTGGCCACGGAGGGCTCGCCTTGGCCGCCGATCCCTCCCTTTCGCGAGGGAGCGTCCGGCTGGAGGCCCCGCAAGGCATCCTCGACGCCACCCTGGAACGCCGCCGTGGACATCTCATGAATATGCTGGCCCACCTGAAGGAGGAGGATCGCCCATGAGCGGCGCGACCCTCGATCCCACCTCCCTGGCGGCCCGCGTGCGCGCGCTGCCCAAGGGCGACTGGATGGGCCGGGTCACCAAGGTGGTGGGCCTCGTGGTCGAATCCACGGGCCCGGAATGTTCCGTGGGCGAACAGATGCTCATCCACGGCGCCGATACCACGGGCCGCCCCCGGGTCATCCATGCCGAGGTGGTGGGCTTCTCGGGTCAGCAGGTGCTGCTCATGCCCATCGAGGAGACCGAAGGCATCCGCCCCGGGCAGTGGGTGGAGGGCACCGGCCACCAGTCCGAGCTGCCCCTGTCCGAAGCCCTCCTGGGCCGGGTCATCGACCCCCTCGGCCGGCCCCTGGATGGGGGTCCGCCCATCCAGGCCACGGCCCACCTGCCGCTCCAGGGCCCGCCGCCCAACCCCATGCGCCGCAAACGGATCGACGAGGTGCTCTCCACCGGGGTGCGCACCATCGACGGCCTGCTCACCCTGGGCAAGGGCCAGCGGGTCGGCATCTTCTCCGGCTCCGGGGTGGGCAAGTCGACCCTGCTGGGCATGGTGGCCCGCAACACCTCGGCCGAGGTCAATGTCATCGCCCTGGTGGGAGAGCGGGGCCGTGAGCTGCGGGAATTCATCGAGAACGACCTGGGCGTCGAGGGCCTCCGTCGCAGCGTGGTGGTGGTGTCCACCGGCGACCAGTCCCCCCTGCTGCGCCTCCGCTGCGCCATGGCGGGCACCACCGTGGCCGAGTACTTCATGCGCCGGGGCCGGGATGTCCTGATGATGATGGACAGTGTCACCCGCTTCGCCATGGCTCAGCGTGAGGTGGGCCTCAGCGCCGGCGAGCCGCCCTCCTCCCGGGGCTACACGCCCTCGGTGTTCGCCCTGCTCCCCCGCCTCATGGAGCGCGCCGGGACCTTCGAGGGCATGGGTTCCATTACTGGGATCTACACCGTCCTGGTGGAAGGCGACGACATGAACGAGCCCATCAGCGACGCGGTTCGGGGCATCCTCGACGGCCACATCGTCCTCTCGCGGAAATTGGCATCGAAGAACCATTTCCCCGCCATCGACGTGCTCGCCAGCCTCTCCCGCCTCTTCACGGCCCTGGCGCCGCCGGAGCAGAAGCAGCTGGCCAGCAAGGTGCGCGATCTCATGGCCACCTACCAGGACGCGGAGGACCTCATCCAGATCGGCGCCTACACCAAGGGCTCCAGCACGGCCATCGACCAGGCCATCCAGTTCCAGCCCGCCATCCAGTCCTACCTGCGTCAGGCCACCGCCGAGACGGGCGACCACCGCCAGGCCCTGATGGCCCTGGGCCAGATCTTCGGCCTCGACCTGACACCCTTCCTTAAGCAGCCCGCCTGATGGCCGCCCGCTTCCATTTCCGCATCGAGACCCTCCGCAAGCTGCGGGAGTCCCTCGAACGGGAGGCCGAGCGCGCCCTGGCTCGGGCCATCCAGGCGGAACGGGAGGTCCGGGACGAAATCCATGCCCTGGCGACCCAGCGGCAGGCCGTTTTCGAATCCCGTCGCATCGCCTCTGGACAGATGCTGGACCTCGATCTGTGGCGGACCGGCGAGGCCTTCCTCGTGGTACTCGATCGGCGGCAGATCCAGGCCTTCGAGCGCCTCCGGGAGGCCTCGCACCGGGTCGCCTCCGCCCGCGAGGCCCTCACCGTGGCCCACCGCGACCACCTCATGCTGGTCCGCCTCAAGGAGCGGCGTGCCCTCCAGCACGCCCGCGAGCAGGACCTGCGCGAAGCCATCGCCATGGACGAGCTGGCGGTCCTCCGCCATGCCCGCAAGACCGCCTGATGGAGCTGCCATGAACCCCCGCTACCTGCTCTGGATTTCCGCTCCCCTCGTCCTCTCCGCCGGCGTGCTCTGGCTGTCCGCCCAGGAACCCAAAGGCGAGCCGAAGGGCGCCACCGAAGGCATCAAGGTCGCCGAGCTGGCCTCCCAGCTCCAGGCCCGGGAGAAGCAGGTGGCCCAGAAGGAGGCCGACCTCCGGCAAATGGAGCAGCGGCTCAACACCCTCCAGGCCACCATGGACAAGGACCGGACCGATCTGGCCGTCCGGGAGAAGGCCGTCCAGGACGCCCTGACCAAGCTGGAGAACCTGAAGGTCAGGCCCGTCATCGATCCCCAGATCATCCACACCTACGAGGCCATGGACCCCACCGCCGGGGCCCAGGCCATGAAGGAGCTGGCCAGCCAGAACCTGGAGGTGGCGGTAGCCCTCCTGGCAGGCATGACGCCCAAGAAGGCCGCCAAGCTCATGGACCAGCTGGCCCCCCTGGATGCCAAGCTGGCGGGGCGGCTCTCCGAGCGGGTGGGCCTGTCCAAACCGAAAGAAACCACAGCCTGACGTTTCTGCCCAGAGGAAGGCGGCACGATCCTGGCGCAGGGGGGATGACCCGGATGCTCCGGGCGCGAGGACCCCATGCTTCCCTCGGGTGCAACGCCAGTCCCATCCCTGCCCGACCGCGCCCCCGCCGAGCGGTCGGAGGCCTCCAGCCCGGATCCCTCGGACGGACGGTTCGCCAGCCTGATGGCCCAATTCGTACCGCCACAGATCCCGGTTCAGCCCAAGGCCCAGGACCCAGCCCTGCCCGCCGCCCCTGGACCTGCCGCCTCCGGCGGATCTGCCACCGGGCCTGCCGCGCCCACCGGACCTGCCGCCTCCCAGGATGCGGGCGCCGGCCAGGCTGTCTCCGGTGTCAGTGCCCCCTCTACCCCTGCCGCTGCGCCTGCCAAGGCCTCCCCGTCTGGAAAGACGGTGGCCTTGGGTGTCCCCTCAGGGGTCCCTGTGCCCAAGTCCTCCCCCAATGCCCCTGCCAAGGATGGCCCGATCCCAGAGGCTCAGCCGCCCGCCCTGGCCCCGGTGGTGTTGCCCATGGTTGCCACCCTGCCCGCAGCCGCGCCTGCCCAGGCCACCCCTGCGGCCCCCACGGCATCTGGCCCAGCGGGTGGACCCGAGGCCACGACCCTGGCGGCCGCCGCTTCGCCCGGAGCGGGCAAGACCAGCCTGGTTGTCCCCACGGCCGCACCCCAAGACGCCCCTTTGCAGGCCGCCCCGACGACGGTCCCTCCCGCAGCCCCCACCCCAGAGGCGGCCCCTGGGCCCCAGGCGGGCAAGGCCAGCCCCAGCCTCGCCTCGGCAGCCACCCAGAGCGCGGCCCCCCAGGAAACCATCCCCCAGGACCTGGCCACGGCCTCCAACACGTCCCTCACGGCAGCTCCTGCCTCCGGCGCGTCTGCGGTCCAACTCACCGCCTCCCAACCCCCGGTGAGCCTGCCCCTTCCCAGCCTGGTGATCGCCGCGGCCCCCGCGCAGACCAATGCCTCGTCGGCCGACCCTAAGTCGGGATCCGGCACCGGCCCGATCCCGGCGGCCACGGTGGAACAGGCCGGTGGCCCCGTCGCCGGAAAACCCGAAGGAGACACCACCTCCTCGGATACTCCGGACCGAGCGGATCGTGGTGCCTCATTTCAGCTCCACCTCACGCCGGACGCCGGGCCTCAGACGGCCCTGGCAGCCTCCACCCGCCCCGTCCAGGCTGCTGCCGGCGTGCCCCAGGCGGCCCCGGCCCCCGCGGTCCATGCGCCGGCGCCCGCCCCTCCCGTGGCCCAGGTGGAGAGCGGGGTGCGCTGGATGCTCAAGAGCGGGGCTCAGGAGGCCCACCTCCAGCTCCATCCGGATTCCCTGGGGCAGGTCACCATCCACCTCAGGGTGGAGGGGGGCGAGGTCCACGCCCGGCTCTGGGTCAGCGAGGCCGCCTCGGTGAAGGCGGTGCAGGAGGGACGGCCCCACCTGGAACTCTCTCTGAAGGAGCAGGGGCTCCAATTGGGCAGCTTCGATCTGCAGCAGGGACATCGTCCCTTCCAGGAGGCGGCAACGCCCCGGGCGGCCCTCCTCCCGGACCGTCTCCCGCTTCTCCCTGCCCGGCAAGAACCACCCGCCCCCATCACGCCAACGCTCTTGAACCCGCACCAAATCGAGCTTTACGCCTGAACGGCACAGTTCCTGAATTCACCCCTACGGAGGTCCCCATGGAAACCGGCATGATCACCGCGACCACACCCACCGTCGCCACCCAGGGCACCAGCCCCACGGCCAAGAACGCCCTGGGCCAGGATGCCTTCCTGCAGCTTCTGGTGGCCCAGCTCAAGAACCAGGATCCCACCTCGGCCTCGAGCCAGGATCCGAGCGCGATGATCCAGCAGCTCACCAGCTTCTCCAGTCTGCAGCAGGCCACCCAGACCAACACGCTGCTCCAGGGCCTCCAGTCCCAGAGCCAGGCCCTCTTCCAGGCCCAGGCCGCCGGCCTGGTGGGGAAGACGGTCAAAGTGGACGGCTCCGGGTTTTCGCTCAAATCCGGTCAGGCCAGCATGGGCCTGAACCTCTCCGCTCCCGCCGACGTCACCGTCACCGTGAGTGATGCGAGTGGCCATGTGGTGGCCACGATCCCCGAGGGCAGCCTGGGGCAGGGCAATCAGACCCTCACCTGGAACGGCACCGATGCGAATGGCCAGACCCTCCCCGACGGGGACTACCAGGTGAAGGTCACGGCCACCGGGGCGGGGGGATCCACCGTTCCCTTCACCACCAGCCTCACCCTGAAGGTGGATTCGGTGGCCTTCAACTCGGACGGTTCCATCGCCCTGTTCTCAAACGGGCATTCCTTCTCCCTCACCGATGTCACCCAGGTCCTGTCCTGAAAAGGAGCCCCCATGAGCCTCTACTCCGCCTTCTACTCCAGTCTCTCCGGTCTCTCGACCAACGCCAACGCCCTGAACGTGATCGGCAACAACCTGTCGAACATCAACACGGTGGGGTTCAAGGGATCCAATGCCAATTTCGGTGACATCTTCAGTTCCAGCCTGGGTGGCACCGGCACGGCCGGGAACGGCGATCCCATCCAGTTCGGGCTGGGCGTCCAGGTGAACAGCGTCAACCAGAATTTCGCCCAGGCCTCCTTCCAGAGCACCGGCAGCGCCCTCAACATGGCCCTCCAGGGCAACGGCTTCTTCACGCTGCAGACCGTCAAGGGGCAGCAGGTGTTCAGCCGGGCCGGCAACTTCAGCCAGAACAACGCCGGCTACCTGGTGAGCCCCGATGGCGCCAACGTCATGGGGTGGAACCGTGATTCGACCATCGGCTCCCCCACCTACGGCAAGGTGAACACCTCGGCCGCCCTGGCCCCCATCCGCATCGATGCAGGCGCCACCGCCAGCGCCTCGGCCACTCAGAACGTCCGGATGGGCATCAACCTCGACTCCGCCGCGGCCGTGGGTGCCACGCTCACCTCGCCCGTCCAGGTCTACGACAGCCAGGGCAATTCCCAGAACATCCTCATCACCTACACCAAGACCGGCGCGAACACCTGGGGCTGGGCGGCCTCCGTGGGATCACCGGCCACCATCACCTCCGGAGGCAGCGGCACCCTCGCCTTCAGTTCCGCCGGCAATCTCACCTCGCCAGCCACCAACCCCGTCATCGGGTTCAACTGGAACAACGGCACCACGGCCCAGAACGTCACCTGGGATGTGCTGAACGCCGATGGCTCGTCCAACCTCACCCAGTACGCCGCCACCAGCAGCACCAACAGCTCCTACCAGGATGGATACGGTTCAGGCACCCTCCAGAGCCTCACGGTGGACCAGAACGGCATCATCAGCGGAACCTTCACCAACGGTCAGGTCATCCCCTTGGCCCAGGTGGGCATCTCGACCTTCAACAACAACAACGGCCTCGTCCAGGCGGGCAACAACACCTGGGGCCAAAGCCTGGCCTCCGGGACGCCCACCATTGGCCTGGCCAACCAGGGCGGCCGTGGCAGCATCCTCGGCTCCAACCTGGAACTCTCCAATGTCGACATGGCCACCGAGTTCACCAGCCTGATGCTCGCCCAGAACGGCTATCAGGCGAACTCCAAGGCGATCACCACCGCCAATTCACTTCTCCAGGTCACCCTGAATATGGTCCAGTAGTCCACTCGAGCCGGGTCGCGCGGCCCCTCCGGGGGCCGCGTCGATGTACGCCGACCCTCCGCGCCGCGGTCTTCCCTCCGGGCTGAGTCCCCCCTTCCGGGCCGGATACACTGGGACCTTGCGTTCGAGGCCCCATGTCCGACCCGATGCTTCAGCCCCTCGCCCCCCGCCGCCGCACCCGCCAGATCCTGGTGGGCAAGGTGCCCGTGGGCGGAGACGCCCCCATCTCTGTGCAGAGCATGACCAAGACGGACACCCGGGACGTGGAGGCCACGGTCCACCAGATCTACGACTACGCCGGCGCCGGCTGCGAGATCGTGCGGGTGAGCGTGCCCACCAAGAAGGCCGGCGAGGTCTTCCACGAGATCTGCGCCCGCAGCCCCATCCCCGTGGTGGCCGACATCCACTTCGACTACCGGCTGGCCCTGGTGGCCGCCGACGGCGGCGCCGCCTGCCTGCGCATCAACCCGGGCAACATCGGCGGCCAGGACCGCGTGCGGGCCGTGGTGGACAAGGCCGGCGCGAAAGGCATCTCCATCCGCATCGGGGTGAACGGCGGCAGCCTGGAGAAGGACCTTCTGGAGAAGTTCGGCACCGCCACGCCCGAGGCCATGGTGGAGAGCGCCCTGCGCCACATCGAGGTGCTGGAGCGCGAGGGCTTCCACGACATCAAGATCAGC
>JAJZQW010000060.1 GCA_021802985.1 Acidobacteriota bacterium
GAGGACGTGGCCCCGCTTGAACTCCGTGCGGGGGTCGTCGTACCCCTGCTTGGCCACGTCGGCCGTGAGGCTGGAGTCCACCTGGGACCAGCGGGGCAGGCGCAGGGTCACCGTCGCGCCCCCGCTCCCATGGCTGCCGGCGGAGATCCGGGCGGAGCCCTGGGTATCCGCCGGGTGCTTGTGGATGACCTGGATGACGCCCACGAAGGAGGTGGCGCCGTACATCACGGGCGCCGCGCCGCGCTGGATCTCGATGCGCTCGACGTTCTCCAGATCCAGGGTGGACAGGGCCGGATTGAAGGCGCCGCCCCAGGGCACGCCGTCCACCACCAGCAGGAAGGCGTCGAACTCCTTGAGGCCCCAGAACTCAGGGATGCTGGAGGCCGGTCCACCGTCGCCACCGGGGGCGATGTTGATGCCCGCCGCCAGCGCGAGTGCGCTGCGAAGGTCCGTGGCGCCGCGGTCGGCCAGGTCCTTCGCGGTGAGCACGGTGATGGAGGCCGGCACCTTGACCGGATCCTCGGGAAAGCGCGTGGCGGTCACCTCCACGGTGGCGGCTCCAGCGGCCCTCGCGCCCTCCGCCGAGGTGGCCTGGGCCCGCAACGCCATGCCTTGGCCTGCGACGAGCAGGCAGGGGACCAGGGCCAGGATCGAGGGGGCCTTCATGCTTCCTCCGGAACGAAGTTCCCAGGGAACCATGACGACAATCTTACATCAACATGAATTCAATGTCAGGTTCGCGCCGATCCGCAGGGTCACCCGCGTGCCTTCCCCCACCCGGCTCCGGATGTCCATGGATCCACCCAGCATCGCGGCGATGCGGGCCACGATGGCCAGGCCGAGGCCCAGCCCCCCCTCTGGCCGCGAACCCGGAGGCCGCGTGAAGGGCTGGCCCAACCGCGGAACCCATTCGGGCGGGATGCCGGAGCCGGTGTCCTCCACCCACAGGGCCGTCCCACCGGGTTGCGCTTCCGCCCCCAGGATCACGGTTCCACCGGCCGGCGTGTGGCACACGGCATTCGCGACGAGGTTGTGGAGGGCCCGGGTGAGCAGGAGCCGGTCGCCCACGACCGCCAAGGGGCCGGCCTCCACGCGGAGCGCCACGCCGGCCGCTTCCGCTGCGGCCTCGAAGAAGCCGCGGACCTCCTCCAGCAGGCAGGGCACCGCGATGGGCTCGCGGGTCAGGCGGCCGGGGCCCTCGGCCCGGGCCAGGAACAGGATCTGGTCGATGAGGGCGGCCATCCGGTCGCACTCCTCCAGCAGGCCGCCCAGGGTGCCCCGCTGGGCCTCGGTGTAGTCCGGCGCCAGGGTCTGGTTCTCCAGGGTGCTCCGCAGGTTCTGGAGGGGCGTCCGCAGCTCGTGGGCCAGTTCCGCCCCCAGCCGCCCGGTCCGCTCGAAGGCCTCCTGGAGCCGCGCCAGGGCTGCATTCAGGGTGTCCACCAGCGCCTGAAGCTCCCTGGGAAACTGTTCCACCGCGAGCCGGCGGTCAAGGTGCTGGTCGTCGATGGTCCCGGTCTCCCGGACGATCCGCCCGAGGGGCGCCAGCCCCCAGGCCGCCACCCAGCGGGCCACCAACGCCGCCACCAGGGCCGCGAGACCCACGCCCAGCGCCAGGGTCCGTCGGAAATGGCTGGTGAGGGCCTCCTCGTGGCTGCGATCCATGACCAGCAGCAGGGTGCCGCCCGCGGCGGCCCCGGTCCTTTGCCAGGGGCGGGCCAGGACCGAGTACACCCGACCGTCCGGCGTCACCACCTCCCGGGCCGGGGCCCCTGGGCGTGGGGCCTTCAGGGCCGGCAGTCCCGCCATGAATCCGCTCTGGGCAAGGATCTGCCCGTTGTCGTCCAGGACCCGCCATTCCGCCTTCTCCAGCAGCGGGCGTCCGCCGGGATCCGGGGCCGTCACCCCTGCGGCCAACCGCTGGAGCATGGCGTGGGCCTGGGCCGCCATCACCTGGGCGTCCTCGGCCTCCAGGGAGCGGTGGAGGGCCCGATCCATGAAGAGGGCCATCAGCCCCGCCAGCAGCATGGCCGCCAGCGCGAAGCCGAACTGGAGCTTGCGGAGAATGCTGCCGCTATGCGCGCTCGAAAACCTGGACAGGCGCCTAGTCACGGGGTTCCAGCACGAGACCCACGCCCCGGAGGGTGTGGATGAGCTTCACGGCGTACGGATCGTCCACCTTCCGCCGCAGCCGCAGGATCTGCACGTCCACCGCATTGGCGTCCACGGCCCCCTCCAGCCCCCAGACGGCCTTCACCAGTTGGCTCCGGGCCACCACTTGCCCGGCGTTCTCGAGCAGCAGCACCATGAGCGCGTACTCCTTGGGGGTCAGGTCGATGCGATGACCGGACCGGGCGATGCTGCGGTGCTTCGCCTCCCAGACCAGGTCCCCCACCTGGATCCGAACCGGGGGTTGCGCCGGCTGGACCCGCCGGACGATGCTGCGCAGCCGGGCCACCACTTCGAGGATGCTGTAGGGCTTGGTCAGGTAGTCGTCGCCCCCCGCCTCCAGGCCGCGCAGCCGGTCCTCCAGGGTCCCCTTGGCAGACAGGAAGATCACGGGGACAGCACTCCCGGACCCGCGCAGGTGCTGGATGAACTGGATCCCGGAGATCCCCGGCAGCATGACATCCACCACCATGGCGTCGAAGCTGGCGGTGGCACCAAGGGAGAGGCCCTCCTCGCCACTGGCGGCCACGATGGCCTCGAACCCCGCCGTCAGGAGCCCAGAGCGCAGCTCCTGGGCGGTCCGAACCTCGTCCTCCACGATCAGGATGCGCATGGGGCCAGTCTACCGGACCGGATCCAGTGCCGGGATGTGCGCCAGAATGGCGCCGTCTCGTTCCTCCAGCGTGAGGGCGAGGCGGCCTGCCATCTGCCGCAGCCAGAGGGAGCTCAGGTTCCCGGGCAGGTCGTCGGGTGGCTCCGGGCGCAGGGCCGGCGGGATGGGCGGCGCGCCGGGCCAGCGGAGGATCCAGCCTTCCGGCGCCTCGGAGGCCTCCACCCGGAGGGTGCCTGGCGTGATCCAGGGGAGGATCTGCCGACTGAAGGCCATGGCCCAGTCCTGGAGCAGGGGCGCGGGCCAGCGACGACCACTCACGGGCCCAAGGAGGACCACCTCGACGGGGCACTTGAAAAGCACGGAGAGGGGCTCCAGACGCCGCCGCAGGCCGTCTCGCCATTCCTCCGATGACAGGGAACCGGAATCCGGGACGCGCCCCAGGGCCAGGGCCCGGGACATGGCCACGAGGTTCCGGCCCTCCTCCAAGGCGGCCTCGAGCCGCATCCAGTTGCGGTGGCTGAGCGGCTCCGCGGGATCACTGAGATCCAGCACACCCTGGATTCCCGCCAACAGGTTGTTGAAGTCATGGAGGGCGGTCCGCCAGAGCGTCTCGGACATCCGGCCCTGCCCCTCGGGATTTCCCTCGGCCGACATCGTTCCCTCCGCTGGCACAAATGCCTGCCAATAAGTTAACTTGGAGTTGTTCTTCTCCGAAGTATCCAAAAGACCCGAAGGCAGCGCTCATGCAACAACCGATCAAGCGGCTGGGTGAAATGCTCGTGGAAGCGGGCCTGATAACCCCCGCCCAGTTGCAGAGCGCCATCACCCACCAGAAGATTGCCCGGGGCCGACTGGGCAGCAACCTCGTGGCCCTTGGCTATATCACCGAGGAAGTGCTCATGGACTTCCTCAGCCACCAGACGGGCGTGCCCCGCCTGGATGTGCGGGGCATGGAGGTCCCCCCCCAGATCCTGAAGCTGGTCCCCCACCGGCTGGCCGAACAATTCACGGTCCTGCCCGTGTCGATCAAGGAGCCCAAGTCCCTGGTGCTGGCCATGTCCGACCCCTCGGACCTGAACGCCATCGACAGCGCCCGGTTCGCCTCCGGGCTCAACATCGAGCCCGTCGTGGCCTCCCACAGCGCCCTGCGCAAGGCCATCACCGACCTCTACCGGAAGCTCGATCCGCCGTCAGCCTCGGCCCTCACCATCGAATTGGGCTCGGATCCCACCCCCGAGGATGCCCTGTCCCTGCCCTTCCACATGGAACCCCTGCCGATGCCCCTGCCCGCCCCGGCCGCGCCGGCCCGACCCACGGGCTTCCCCCGGGATCCATTCTTTGATGGCCCGGCCCCCGCCACCCAGCCCATCCACATCGACCCCTTCGCCTTCTTCGCTCCGGCGCCGGACGCGAAGCCCCCTGTCCCGCCTTCGAATCCGGACCTGATCCACAGCCGCACCCTCCGGGAAGGCGTCCCCCGGCTGGAGGGCTACCACACCCGGGCCCTTGTGCTGGGCCTCATCCGTCTCTTCCAGCGCCGCGGCGTCATTGGCCAGGACGAGCTCCAGCGCCTGCTCGCCAACCTCATCGAGGCCGGCGAAATCAAGGACGACGACAAGATCGGCTAGGGTCTGTTTTCAAAGTGGGGTGTGGCCGCGCATCCACTTTGAAAACAGACCCTAGTTGTCGACCTTCAGGATGGCCAGGAAGGCCTCTTGGGGGAGTTCCACGTTGCCGATGGACTTCATCCGCTTCTTGCCTTCCTTTTGCTTGTTGAGCAGCTTCTTCTTGCGGCTGATGTCGCCACCGTAGCACTTGGCCAGCACATCCTTGCGCCGGGCCTTCACGTTGGTGCGGGCAATGATCTTGCTGCCGATGCCGGCCTGGATGGCCACGTCGAACATCTGCTGGGGGATCACTTCCTTCATCTTCTGGCACAGCCCCAGTCCCAGCGTCTGGCTCTTGGCGCGATGGACGAGGATGGAGAGGGCGTCGACGGGCTCGCCGTTCACCAGGATGTCCATCTTCACCAGGTCCGATTCGGTGTAGTGCTTCATGTGGTAATCAAAGCTTGCGTAGCCCCTGGACAGGGACTTGAGCTTGTCGTAGAAGTCCAGCACCACCTCATTCAGGGGCAGTTCATAGACCAGCATCACGCGGTCCTGGCTCACGTATTCCAGCTTCTGCTGGATGCCGCGGCGGTCCTCGCAGAGCTTCAGCAGGCCGCCCACGAAATCGGTGCGGGTGAGGATGGTGGCCTCGATGATGGGCTCCTCGATCTTCGCGATCTTCGGCAAGGGCGGCAGCTTCGAGGGATTGTCCACGGAGATTTCGGTGCCATCGGTCAGATGCACGTGGTACCGCACACTGGGCGCCGTGGTGATCAGGTCCAGGTCGAATTCGCGTTCCAGACGCTCCTGCACGATCTCCATGTGCAGCAGGCCCAGGAAGCCACAGCGGAGGCCAAAGCCCAGGGCCGTGGAGGTCTCCGGTTCATAGGTGAAGCTGCTGTCGTTGAGGCGCAGCTTCTCCATGGCGTTGCGGAGGTTCTCGTAGTCGTCGCTGGAGGTGGGGAAGATCCCCGCGAAGACCACCGGCTGGATCTCCTTGAACCCCTTCAGCATTTCGGTGGCGGGTTTCGTCGTGAGCGTCACCGCATGGGTGATCGTATCGCCGACCTTCACATCCACCAGCTGCCGGATGTTCGCCACCAGGTAGCCCACCTCGCCGACGGACAGCGATTCCTGCTTGTCCATCTTGGGATCGAAGATGCCGATCTCGTCCACCCGGTGCTCGCTGCCCGTGGACATGAAGCGGATCTGGTCCCCGGCCCTCAGCGTGCCATTCATCACGCGGATGAGGTTCACCACGCCGCGGTAGGCGTCGTAGTAGCAGTCGAAGACCAGGGCCTGCAGCGGCGCGGAAGGATCGCCCTGGGGCGCCGGGATGCACTTGACGATCTGCTCCAGGACCAGGTGGCAGTTCTCGCCGGTCTTGGCACTCACGTTCACCGCGTGCGCCGTGTCCACCAGCCCGATGACGGTATCGATCTGCTCCAGCACCCGGGCCGGATCGGCGCTGGGCAGGTCCGTCTTGTTGAGGACGGGAAACACCTCCAGGCCGTTCTCCAGGGCCAGGTAGGTGTTGGCCAGGGTCTGGGCCTCGACGCCCTGGGTGGCATCCACCACCAGGATGGCGCCCTCGCAGGCGGCGAGGCTGCGGCTCACCTCGTAGGTGAAATCCACGTGGCCGGGGGTATCAATGAGGTTCAGGGTGTAGGTATTCCCGTCCAGGGCGGGGTATTTCAAGGTCACGGCGTGGGCCTTGATGGTGATGCCGCGCTCCCGCTCCAGATCCATGTCATCCAGGATCTGGGCCTGCATGTCCCGCCCGGCCACGGTTTTGGTGAGTTCGAGCAGGCGATCCGCCAGCGTCGACTTGCCGTGGTCGATGTGGGCGACGATGGAAAAATTGCGGATGAGCTTGGGATCGGTCAACGCGGAACCTCGAACCGGCCATTGTACCGTCTGGACGCCTCTCCGTCTGGACCGCATTTCCAGGCCCTTCCTCAAACGGAGGTTGATCCGGATGGAAGTGGCACTTACCCTCAATAGACGAGTGCGACGAGTGCAAGGAGTCCGATTGACCGCGACCCAGTCCCCCATGACCATCCTGATGGTTGAGGACAATGCCCTTCAGCGACGCCAGCTGGAGGCCCAGCTTCAGCCGTTGGGACACCAGCTCGCCATCGCCGGGAACGGCCAGGAGGCGCTGGACCGGATGCGGGAGAACCCGCCGGATCTGGTGATCATGGACGTGGTCATGCCCTCCATGGACGGGTTCAAGGCCTGCGAGGCGATCAAGGCCGATCCCCGCACTGCCGACATCCCCATCATCGTGCTCACCGCCCTGAGCCGGGACGCCAAGGACCGCAGCTACGCAGCGGGCGCCGACGATTTCCTCCGCAAGCCCGCGTCCACGCTGCTGCTTCAAGTCCGCGTCCAGACGCACCTCCGCATCCATGCCCTGGCGCGGTCCGTGGGCCACCTGGCCACGGCCCGGCCGAAGGTGCTGGTGGCCTCCGGCAGCCCCCTGGTGCGCGCCCAGGTGCAGAACCACTTCGGAAAGGACCAGGCCAACTTCCTGGAGGCCCAGGGCGAGGGGCAGGCCCGGGCCCAGATCCTGGCCCATCGGCCCGATGTCCTCGTCCTTGATACCGAGCTGCTGGAGGGCAGCGCCCAGACCCTGGCCGTGGCCATCCACCAGGCCGAGGAACTGGCCGGCATGCCCATCCTGCTGCTGCATAGTGCAGGCGAACTGGAGCTGTGGTCGAAGCTCAAGGAGCCCGTGTCCGACGCCATGGAGAAGCCCTTGGTGGCCCCAGAGACCCGCCGCCGGGTGGCCCTCATGGCCCGGCTCGCCCACCTCCAGAAGCTCACTCGACAAGCATGAGGGGACGCCTCCGTGTGGCCGTCCCGCTCCTGGTCGGCCTGGTTCTGGTTGGGCTAGCCGTGGTCATCCGGCACGTCGTGGTTGGGCGGCTTCCGGCCGGGGTCATCGCTGGCCGCATCACCGACGGGCACCGGGGGATCCCCGGCGTGCGGGTCTATCCCGATCGCCTCCCGCGGATCTCCCCCGCCCTCGACCCACCCGTGGCCACCACGGACGCCAAAGGTCGCTTCCGCATCGCCCTGGATCCCGCCGACACCGTGCTCACCGTGGAGAAGGATGGCTGGCACCGGGATCTGGTACCCGCCGCCGAGTGGGGGAAGGACATCGTCCTGATGCCCGAGCCGCGCCACCATGTGGAGGCCGCCCTGATCGTGCGCCTGGATTTTGCGGACGAGGCCTCCAAGGTGCCCGACAGCGCCCTCCGCCAGTTGCTCTTCTCCCGCAGACCGGGCGTGGCCAGCGCCGCCAACTACCTCTACGAAGTGTCCAAGGGCGCCCTCTCCCTGGAGGAGGGCCGGATGCTCCATCTGCAGACCTCGGCCTTTCCCGCCCCGCGGACCGATGCGCAGAAGTCCGACATGGTGCGCTGGGTGCTTGAGCGCATCCACGGCCAGGACCTGGGCCCCTGCGACCACGTCAACAACCGCACCGGGGCCCCCGGCGCGGATGGCAAGCCCGACCACCTCTGGATCATCACCCCCGGGAAGCCCCAGTCCCTCACGGCCGACGAGAAGGACCTGAAGGCCGTGAGCCTGCTCATGCCCCTGCCCTGGGACAAGTACGACCAGTGGCCCGTGGTCTTCCTGACGGAGGAGGTGCCCCTGGGCAACATCGTCCATGAGGCCTTCCATTCCATGGGCGAGCAGTCCGTGGACGACCTCTACCTGGGCTGCGACGATCCCGCCACCGCCGGCATCTGGGATCTCATGGACGCGGGCCAGTACCGGGGCTGGGACCGCTCCCACCCCGAGCAGGGCCCCTGGGTGCAGGACACCGGCTACAGCCCCTCCCATCCCCTGGCCTGGGTCCGCTCCGAGCTGTGGTACCGCGGCTGGTACCGCGAGACCATGCCCCGGCTGGAAGTGACAGGCTCCTCCTGGGAAGGCTGGATCGCGCCGGCCAGCCGGGCTCCCCAGGCGGGTCCCCATCCCGATCCCCAATGGGTCACCCTCCCCGATCCACGGAAACAGGGTCCCTTCTGGAGCCTGGAAGTGCGCCGCCCCTGGGGCTTCGAGCGCGGCCGGGTGGGGAACCGGTTCGGTCCCGGCTACGCGGGCCTCGTGGTGGCCCACATCGACCCCTCGCTCCTCAGCCCCGACGTGCCCAAGGGGGCCGTGCGCGTGGTGGACGCCCACCCCGGCACCCCCGAGCCGCCCAAGCCCCGCTTCCCCTGCGCCCGCTGGGAACTGGACGACGCCGCCTTCAACCTGGGCCCCGGCGAGACCCCCAAGGGCCACAGCGGCCCCCTGTCCTGGGAAGTGCTGGCGACCGACGCCAGCGGCCGGATGAAAATCCGCGTGGCACTCCGGAAGCCCCCCGCGAAGAAGCGAGTCCGCAAGGGAAAGTGAAGGCTGGTCGCGGAAGACACGGAAAACAACCGGAAGATGACAGGCTTGGCCATGGGTGCGTCCAGCCTGATCGGTTCTTGGTGGATTCATGGAGGAAGAAGCACTGCCCCTTCTGTGTATTCCGTGGACTTCTGTGTCTTCCGCGACCAGCGCCTTCCGTTCGTGATTCCAACAAAGTCCGTGACGACAGTTTAATACCCATTAAGCTGAGGCATGCGCCTATCCATCTGCTTGCTCACCTCCCTCGCCCTCGCGGCCACCCTCCAGGCCCAACGCCCCCCGGCCTCGCTGCTCGCCGCCTCAGACCGGATCAAGGCCGAGGCCTTCCGCACCCACGGCGCCTACCGCGACCTGGCCTCGCTCTGCGACGGCATCGGCCATCGCCTGTCCGGCTCGCCGGAGCTGGATAAGGCCATCGTTTGGGCCCAGGACCGCATGACGGCAGCCGGCCTGAAGAACGTCCATACGGAGCCCGTCATGGTGCCCCACTGGGTGCGCGGTGCCGAGCGGGCCGAGATGGTGGCGCCCCGGGCCCAGCCCCTGCACATCCTCGGCCTGGGCGGCAGCGTGGGCACACCGGCGGACGGGGTCACCGCGGACGTGGTGGTGGTGGGCTCCTTCGCGGAGCTGGACCGCCTGGGCGCGGCCGTGAAGGGGAAGATCGTCCTCTACGACGTGCCCTACGCCGGCTATGGCGCCACGGTGGCCTACCGGTTCAGCGGCGCCTCCCGGGCCGCGAGATGGGGCGCCGTGGCGGCCCTGGTGCGCTCCATCAGCCCCGTGAGCCTGGACACGCCGCACACCGGGGTCATGGCCTACGACCCCACCCAGCCGAAGATTCCGACGGCCGCCGTCACCCTGGAGGCCGCCACCCAGCTGCGCCGCCTGCAGGAGGCCGGCGTGCCCGTCCGCATCCATCTGGTGATGGGCGCAACGACGCTGCCCGACGCCCCCTCCGCCAACGTGGTGGGGGAGATCCCCGGCACGGAGCGGCCGAACGAGGTGATCCTGCTCAGCGGCCACCTCGACAGCTGGGACGTGGGTCAGGGCGCCCAGGATGATGGCGCCGGCTGCGTCATCTCCCTGGAGGCCGCGCGGCTCATCCAGGCCCTGGGCCTCAAACCCCGCCGCACGATCCGCGTGGTCTTCTTCGTCAACGAGGAGAACGGCCTACGGGGCGGCGACGGCTACCTGGCCGCCCACCGGGCGGACCTGGCGGGCTTCGTGGCGGCCGTGGAATCGGATTCCGGCAGCGAGAAGGCCCGGGGCTTCGGGCTGGATCTTCCCAAGGCCACGCCCGAGGCCAGGGCCGCCGCCCTCGCCCAGCTCCAGACCTTCGCCCCCCTGCTGGAACGCCTGGGCGCCGGGCGGTTGGTCCTCGGCGGCTCGGGCGAGGACGTGAGCCCCCTGGTGGCCCAGGGTGTCCCTGGCCTGGGCCTGGACCACGCCGCCACCCACTACTTCGACATCCATCACAGCGAAGCTGACACGCTGGACAAGGTGGACGAAAACGATCTGGCCCAGAACGCCGCCATCCTCGCGACCTTCGCCTATGCCCTGGCGCAGTCCGAGGTGACCTTCCGGTAGACCGTCACAGTTTGGCCAGGCCCCTGGAGCCTTCCACGGATGCCGCTACCATCTTTCTCATGGCCACTTCGATCCTGCTCGGCGCCACGGCCCTGCTCCTCTACCTGGGGGCGGAGGCCTTTTCCATCGCCCATCTCCGCCAGGAGAAGGCATGGCTTGGCATCCTGGCCCGATCGCTACTCACCCTGGGCTTCCTGGTGCACTTCGGGGCCCTGGAAATCGGTGGGCGGATCACCCACACGGTGCCCTACCGGGACCTGCCCACCTCCATGTCCCTCTTCGCCTGGATGGTGGCCGGCTCCTACGGGATCCTGCGCCTGCGGCACCGCGAGGGCTCCACGGGTCCCTTCCTGCTGCCGGTGGCCATCCTCTTCCTCGCCATCTCCCTGGTGACCCATCCGGTCCAGGCCCCCGCACCCGATCCCAAGCTCACCGGCGCCCTGTTCGCCTTCCATGTCACGCTGGCGATCCTCGGGTACGCGGCCTTCACCCTGTCCTTCGTGCTGGCCCAGCTCTACCTGATCCAGATTCACCAGATCCACCGGCGGAAGCTGGGGGTGCTCTTCTCCCGCCTGCCTGCCCTGGACGTGCTTTCGCGCATGCACCACACCTCCATCGGCATCGGGGTGGTGGCCATGACCGTGGCCTCGACGCTGGGCCTCCTGTGGGCCAAGCAGAACTGGGGCACCTACTGGGATCCGAAGGTGGCCGTCACCTTCCTGCTGATCGCGGTCTACGTGTTCTGCCTTCTGGCCGGACGCCTGCTGGGCTGGAGCGGCAAGCGCATTGCCATCCTGTCCATCGCGGGCTACTTCCTGCTGCTGTTCTCCTATACCATCGTGAATCTCTTCATCACCCAGGAGCATGTGTTCCGTTGAGCAACCCGGACGAATCACCGCTCCTCCTGGTGGGTTGGGACTTCCGGCAGACTCCGGTGGAGGTGCGGGAACGGCTCGCCTTCACCCCCGAAAAGATCGAGGCGGTCGTCGCCCGCATGCGCCAGGAAGGTCTTCTGGCCGAATGCGTGATCGTCTCCACCTGCAACCGTAGCGAGGTGTATGGCGTGCGCGGCCCGGCCGCCGTGGAGGGCGATCCCCTGCTGGCCCTGGCGCGCTACATCTCCGAGTTCCATGGCGTACCCCATCACGAAATCGAGGGCCTCGGTTTTCGCCACATGGGCGCCGATGCCGTCCGGCACCTCTTCCGCGTTTCCGCCGGCCTGGAATCCCTGGCCCTGGGCGAGCACCAGATCCTCGGCCAGGTGCGGGAGGCCTTCCGGTTCGCCTCCAGTACCGGCCACACCCGCACGGTGTTGAATCGCCTCTTCCAGAAGGCCCTGGAGGCCGGCAAGCGCGTCCGGAATGAGACGGGGCTCAACTCGCGACCCATCTCCATCCCCGGCGTGGCCATCGAGCTGGCCCAGAAGATCTACGAGGACCTGGCCCCCCGGCGCTTCCTCATCCTGGGCGCGGGCGAGACCAGTTCAATCTTCTACGACCTGCTGGTGGCCCGCGGCGCCAAGAACATCGAGGTGGTGAACCGCACCCTGGAGAAGGCGGAGGCCCTCTGCCAGCGGGCCGGCAAGGCCTATCCCTGGGAAGAGCTGGCCTCGCGACTGCCCCAAGCCGACGTGGTGGTGAGCGCCACCTCCTCGACCGAGCCGGTCATCACGCGGGAGGACGTCCGCCGGGCCGTGGCCCAGCGGCGGGGCCAGCCCCTCTTCTTCCTGGATCTCGGAATCCCCCGGAATGTGGATCCCGGCGTGGCCGATCTGAACAATGCCTTCCTCTACGCGGTGGACGACCTCCAGGAGATCGCCGAGCGGAACCGCCAGGAGCGCCAGCGGGAGGTGGGGCCCGCCATGGACATCCTCGAGGAGGAGTTGCAGGACTTCCTGGCCTGGCTCGGCTCCCTGGCCGTGGTGCCCACCATCACGGCCCTGCGTCGGAAATTCGAAACCATCCGTGAGGCCGAGTTCGACCGCTCGCTCGAGAAGCTGTCCAGCCTCACCCCCGCCGACCGCGAAAAGATCCGCCTCATGGCCCAGTCCCTGGTCCGATCCCTGCTCCGGAGGCCCACCGAGGCCCTCAAGGATGAAGCCGATCCCACCCGGCGCCTGGAGCGCGCCGAAGCGGCCCAGTATCTCTTCGACCTGGACCTCGATTCGAAGGATTGAGGATCCGGCGCCGGGGGCCAGTCCTGGCCTACCTCGCCGCCGCCCGCTGGAACCGGAACACCACGCGCCGCTGGAGGGCGCGGCCTTCGGGGGTGCCGGGATCGCCTACGGTCTGGCTGTCGCCACGGGCCTCCACGGTGATCCGCTGGGGATCGACGCCCAGATCCCGGAGGTAGCGGTAGACCGCCTGGGCGCGCTCGGAACTGAGGGCGAGGGCGTCGGCGCCCCGACCTTTCTCGCCGGGCGCGGCGTGGCCTTCGCAGACCAGGGTGAAGCCGGGGTACCGCTGGGCCAGCTCCGACAGCCGCACCAGCAGCACATCGCTGCCGGGGGTCAGGGCCGCGCTGCCCTCGTTGAAGAGCAGGGCCCCGCGGAAGGACACCACGCGCAGCTCGGTGCCAACCTCGCGTCCCTCGTCCGTCTGCATGGCGTTCAGCAGCTTCTCCAGATCCGAGGCCTTGGCGGGATCCAGACCCCGGGAGCCGGGCAGGATGCCATCCCCCATCCCGGCCATGGGCTTCACGCCCAGGGCCTTCTGGATGGACTGGACCGCCTGCTGAAGCTTGGCCGTGTCATGGGCGGAGAAGGAATACAGGAGTGCGAAGACGGCCATGAGCTGGACCATCAGATCGGCGAAGGTCACCAGCCAGAGCGACTCCAGGTCCGCCTTCCGCCGGGCGAAGCGGATGGGGGCCTGGTTAGCCACGGAGTCCCCGGCGCTCGGCACTGCGATCCCGGGGGGCCAGGAAGGCGTTCAGATGGGCCTCCAGCGCCGAGGGATTCAGCTCCGCCTCGATGCCCAGCACGCCCTCCATCATGATCTGCTTGAGCTGCAGTTCCTCCCGGCTGCGCAGCTCCAGCTTGCCGGCGATGGGGATGGCCAGCAGGTAGGCAATGACGGCGCCGTAGAGGGTGGAGAGCAGCGACAGGGCCATGGCGCCGCCGATGTGCGAGGGATCCTTGATGCTGGCGAAGAGCTGCACCATGCCGATCAGGGTGCCCACCATTCCGAAGGAGGGCGCGCTGAGGGCGATGAAGCGGAAGAGTTCCTGACCCTGGTGGTGCCGCTCCTGGGTGGCCCGCAGCTCCTGGGCCAGCACCTCGCGGATGTGGTCCCGACCGGACCGGTCCACCACCATCCGCAGCCCCTGGGCCAGGAAGCCCTCGACGTCGAGGTACTTCTCCAGGTTGATCAGCCCCTCGCGCCGGGCTCGCTGGGACAGGCCCACGATCTGGGTGATGACGGCCTGGGTATCCGGCGTGCGGGTGAAGAAGGCCCGCGAGGCGATGCGGAAGGCGTACCGCACATGATCCAGCGTGAAGCGGATCAGCGTCGCCGCGATGATGCCCCCCACCACCACGATGAATCCCGCCGGGTTGAAGAAGATCCGTGGATTCGGCCCCAGCCCGATGGCCACCCCCAACAATAGGAAACCCAGCAGAACCCCTAGAAAACTGCCTCGATCCATGGCTTGACCTCAGGGTGATTATCGGACGGAGACCGGGTGTACCCCAGAAATGGCTTAAATGCCCGGCGGAAACCCCACGGCGAGGCGGATGCGGGCGATGGCGGGGGCGACGCTGCCGTCGGTGTGGCGGATGAGGATGGGGGGTTCGACTTCGGGGCACTGGGCGCGCGTTTCGAAATCGGGGGGAAGGTCGCTGGAACGGGCGGCGGCGAAGAGGTCGATGCCGTAGGGCTCGCCTTCCTTGAATACCACTTCGCGGCGATGCAGGCAGAGGAGGCCGGCCGCGCGGAGGCCCGCCAGGGCGCGGTCGCGCTGATCATTGGGGAAGACGCAGGCGAAGAGCCCGCCGGGGGCCAGGATGCGGGCGGCGGCCAGGGCATAGTCGGCGATGGTGCCGCGCACTTCCAGGCGGGCGGGCACGGCCTGGGCATGGGCGGCGGCCACGCGGCTGGACTCGGGCCAGTACGGGGGCGTGCCCAGCACCAGGTCGAAGGGCGCTTCGCCTCGCAGCACCTCGGGATCCCGCAGGTCGCCTTCGTGGACGAAGACCCGGTCCGCGACGCCGTTGTACTGGATGCTCTTGCGGGCCAGGGCGGCACTCTGGGCCTGGGCCTCGACGGTATGGACGAGGGCGCCGGGGCAGCGCCAGGCGGCGGCCAGGGCCACGCTGCCGATGCCGGAGCCCAGGTCGGCGATGCGCTCGGGTCGCGGGCACCAGGTGGTGCCGTACCAGGCCGTCACCAGATCATCCACGCTGAAGCGATGGCCCTTGGCCTTCTGGAAGATCCGCCAGCGCCCGCAGAGGCCGTCCAGGGTCTCGTCCGCCTCGGGCGCCAGCCCGCCCGACGGGGTCGGACCGGGGCGGATCCAGCCCTTGTAGCTGGGGGTGTCGTCGGGGGTGGGTCGGCGCGGCATGGTCCGAGTGTGGGACAGACCCGCGAGCCAAGGAAAGCCCAGGGCACCGCGAAAGGGCGTGCATCGCCCTCCAGGCGCGGGAATGAAGGGCATGGCGGGATCCCATTCAACCCTCGCGATTGGCGTTCCTTCGCATCTCTACTCGCGTCCAGAGGAAGGCGCTTCCCCCCTGTTTCCCGCATTTCCACATTTCCACCCTGGCGCCGAGGCCCCGGCTACGCCACACTCCCTCCATGGCCGACCCAGGGACCAGTCCGGAGCCCGTCCTCCGAGAGGGGGAAGGCTCAGCTTGCGAAGACGGCACGTGTCTCACGATGGACGGCGCCTTCGCGCGGGTGAAGGCGGCCTTCCTGACCCACCACCCCGAGGGCGACGTGGGCCTCCTAATGCGGGCCTACACCGTGGGTCGGGAGATGCACCGGACCCAGCTCCGCCGGAGCGGAGAGCCCTACTTCTTCCATCCGCTGGCCGTGGCGGAGAGTCTGGCGGAATGGCGGCTGGACGCCGTGAGCGTAGCCTGCGCCATGCTCCACGACGTGGTGGAGGACACGCTGATGACCCTCCCCCAGGTGAGGGCCCAATTCGGCGAGGAGATCGCCGAGATCGTGGACGGCCTCACCAAGATGAGCAAGCTGGCCTTCACGGACAAGCACCTGCTCAACGCCGAGAACGTCCGTAAGCTCCTGGTGGCCATGGGCAAGGATGTGCGCGTGCTGCTGGTGAAGCTGGCGGACCGGCTGCACAACATGAAGACCCTCGATGTCAT
>JAJZQW010000061.1 GCA_021802985.1 Acidobacteriota bacterium
CCGACCTGCTCCGGGGCCAGGGGGACTGGGGTTCCGCCCAGGCCCTGCTGCAGGCGGGCCTGGACCAGAACCCGAAGGACCTCCTCCTCTGGCAGGCCCTGGTGGGGCAGGCCTCCGCCGCCGGCGACATCCCGGCCGCCGGCCGCTCCGCCTGGGAAGCCCTGGCCGTCTTCCCCCAGGGCGGGGAGGGCGTGTGGCACGGCTTTGCCGCCCTGGCCCTGATCCAGAAGGGGGCGAAGCCCGAGGCCCTGGAGGTGGTGGCCCGGGGGCTCAAGGCCTTCCCCGGCCACCCCGAGCTGGAGGCCCTCCGGAAGGTCCTGGAGGCGCCGGCCTAGGGTTCTTCCGCCAGGACCGCATCGAGCCCATCAAGGCCGACTGCCTTCCCGAAGCCGGAGCCCACCCTACATCTGGAACCGGTGGGTGCACTCCACCCAGCTCTCGGACCCGTCCTTGTACCGCTCCCGCTTCCAGATGGGCACGCGCTGCTTGATCTCGTCCATGATCCAGGCGGCGGCCTGGAAGCTCTCGGCCCGGTGGGCGCTGCTGGCGGCCACGACGACGGCGGCTTCGGTAAGGGGCACGATGCCGATGCGGTGGTGGATGGCACAACGGGTGAGGCCATAGCGCTCGATGGCCTTCTCCCGCAGGAGGCCCAATTCCTTCTCGGCCATGGGCACGTAGGACTCGTAGGCCAGCTGGAGAACCGGACGCCCTTCGTGGTGATCCCGGGCCCGGCCCTCGAAGAGCACCAGGGCGCCCGCATGGGGGTCCTCCATGACACTTCGTAAAGCCATTGCGTCCAGGGGCCCGTCCAGCACCGCTACCCAAGGAATCATGCCTGCCTCCCGTGCGTCCCCAACCCTACACTGGATCAACAGTGAGGTTGACCATGTCCCATGCCATCCATGTCGATCCGAATGCCGTCTTCGATACCCTGGGCCGCCACATGCTGGTGGACGGGTTCCACCTGGTGATGGATCTGGAGAAATCCCACGGATCCTGGATCGTGGATGCCCGGAACGGCCAGAAGTACCTCGATTTCTATACCTTCTTCGCCACGGCCCCCCTGGGCCACAACCACCCCCGTCTGGTGGAGCCGGCCTTCCAGGCCCGGCTGGGTTCCATCGCCGTCAACAAGCCGGCGAACTCGGACATCTACACCACGGCCTTCGCGGAGTGGGTGGAGGCCTTTGGTTCCCAGGCCACTCCGGACTACCTGCCCCACCTCTTCTGGATCGACGGGGGGTCCTTGGCGGTGGAGAACGCCCTCAAGGCCGCCTTCGACTGGAAGGTCCGCAAGAACCTGGCAGCTGGAAAGGGCGAGAAGGGCTCCCAGGTGCTCCATTTCCGCGAGGCCTTCCACGGCCGCAGCGGCTACACGCTGAGCCTCACCAACACGGCCGATCCCCGGAAGCACCAGTACTTCCCCAAGTTCGACTGGCCGCGGATCCCCAATCCGAAGATCGCGTTCCCCCAGGACGCGGCCAACATCGCCCTGGCCGAGGCCGCCGAGGCCGAGGCCGTCGCCGCCATCGAGGCCGCCGTCGCCCGGAACCCCGATGACATCGCCTGCCTCATCGTCGAGCCCATCCAGGGCGAGGGCGGCGATAACCACTTCCGCGGCGAGTTCCTCAGGAAGCTCCGTGAGTTGGCGGATCGCCATGAATTCCTCCTCATCTTCGACGAAGTGCAAACCGGCTTCGGTGCCACCGGTAAGTGGTGGGCCCACCAGTGGTTCGACGTCCAGCCGGACATCATCAGCTTCGGCAAGAAGACTCAGGTCTGCGGCATCGCCGCCGGGCGGCGCCTGGACGAAGTGGACAGCGTCTTCAAGGTGCCCAGCCGCATCAACAGTACCTGGGGCGGCAACCTGGTGGACATGGTCCGGGGGACCCGCATCATCGAGGTCATCCAGGAGGAGCAGCTCCTCGAGCATGGCGTCCGCCAGGGCGAGCGCCTGCTGAAGGGCCTCCGGGAGATCCATCGGGATTTCCCCGAGTTCACGGCCAATCCCCGCGGCCGGGGCCTCTTCTGCGCGCTGGATATCGCCACGCCAGAACTGCGCAACGCCGTGGTGGCTAAGGGGCACGACCTGGGCATGATGATCCTCTCCACGGGCGTGAAGGGCCTGCGCTTCCGTCCAGCCATGAACCTCACCACCGAAGACCTGGATCTGGGCGTAGAGCTGCTCCGCAAGTCCGTGGCCGAGGTGGCCCGCACCGCCCCGGCGACGGTGGGATGAGCCCAAGGCCGAAGGTCGAGCTCTACTGCGACGGCGCCTGCCTGGGCAATCCCGGTCCGGGTGGCTGGGGGTGCCTGCTGCGCGTCCGTACGGCCGAGGGGACCCGGGAGAAGGAGGCCTCCGGCGCCGAGCCAGAGACCACCAACAACCGCATGGAATTGATGGCCGCGATCCGCGGTCTGGAGCTCCTCACGCAGCCCTGTCTGGTGGAGCTCATCAGCGATAGCCAGTACGTCGTGAAGGGGATCCAGACCTGGCTGAAGGACTGGAAGCGACGGGGCTGGAAGAAGGCCGATGGCAAGCCCGTGCTCAACGCGGATCTGTGGCAGTCCCTGGACACCCAACTGGCCCGCCATCACGTGGAAGCGCGCTGGGTGAGGGGCCACGCGGGGCACGCGGAGAACGAGCGAGTGGACCACCTCGCGAACGAGGCTGCCCACTCAATCTGAAGCAGCCAGACCGCCGGGTCGGTTACTGGCGCTTGGGAAAGCGGTAATTGATCTCGATCCACGCGCGGATGGGCTTGCCGTCCCGAGTGGCCGGCGCAAAGGTCGACTTGTTCGCGGCCTCAATGGCGGCCTCGTCAAACCCATAGGGGCCGGAGATCCCCTGCTTCACGGTGACCTTCAGGGGCTGGCCCTGCTCGCCCACGAAAATCCTCAGAAAAACGTCATGTTCCTTGTTCAGCTGCCAGCGCATCTGCTGGGCCCGGAGGGGGAAGATCGGGGCCACCTGGGACACCACCCTGGGGGGCTGCTCCACCACGGGAGCTGCCGGTTGGGGTTCGGCGGACATGGGCGTGGGAGCTGCCTGGGCCGGCTTGGGCGCATCCTGCATGGGCACGGCCTTGGGAATCTCCTGCTGGGGCGGGAGGGCTGGCGGCGGCGTGGCCTTGGCCACCGTGGCAGCCCTGGCCTCGGCGGCCTTCTTCTGTTCGGCCAACAGTTGCTGCTGCTGGTCCGCCTGCTGCCGTTGGCGATCGATCTCGGCCTTCCGCTGCTGGGCTTCATCCAGCTGCTTCTGCAGCTTGGCCTTCTCATCGACGGACTTGGTTTCGGAGAGCTGCTTCTGGATGTCGGCGGTCTTCTGGGCCTCGGCCTGGGCCTTGGCGTTCAGGTCGGCCTGCTGCTGCTCGAGCTGGACCTTGAGCAACTGGAGGTCCGCCATCTGCTTCTGGAGGGCCGGATCGGTCTTGGGACGGCCGAACAGGATGTAACCCAATCCGAGGATCACCGCCGCGCCGATGCTACCCCCGATAAGGAGGGTGCGATTGTTCTGGCTGGTCTTCTCCTCCGCGTGACCGTCGATGTGCTCGACCCGGGTGGCACCGCTTCGGAGACTCTCGCCGGCAGCGGTGTAGCCCAGGTAGCTGTCCCCCTGCTCCGCCTTCATCGCCGCCACGTCGCGGTCGTTCTCCTCCCGGAAGAGGGTGTGCATGAAGAAGGCCATGTTGAAGGTGGTGGGGCTGTATTCGCCGTCGTAGAGCACCCGCTCCAGCTCCGCGCTGAAGGCCTCCGCAGAGGGGAAGGGCTGGCGGCCCAGCATCAGGCGGCCCAGGAAGGCGCGGATCTCGCCAGGCAGGGGGGCCTCTTCCTGGGCGGCCTTGAGGGTCGCCCGGTCCAGGGCGCCCTGGAGGTCCCCACCCATGGGAACGCGCTCAAAGGTGAGCAGTTCATAGAGCATGGCGCCCAGGGAGAAGAAATCCTGCTGGAGCGCATCATTCTCGGGCCCCTGGAGGTAGGCGGCCAGCTTCTGCCGGGCCACGGGCGCCTTGGCCAGCATGCTCTTGACGAGCGAAGCGAAGGGGGCGTCCACGATCTGGGTGGCGCCCTCGAAGCTCACCCACACGCTGTGGGGGCTCAGGATGCCGTGGCTGACGCCCTTGGCCTGCATCTGGACGATGCCCTGGGCCACGCCCTGGATGACCGTCAGTGCGTGGTCCACGCCGAAGGGGATCTGTTCCTGGCGCGCCTTCTCGATGAGCTGGGCGAGGCTGCGGCCGGGCACGTAGTCCCAGGCCACATGGGGGCCCTTGCCGCCCTCCAGCCGATAGCCAATGCCGAAGATCCGGGCGCCACCCAGCAGGGGCACCACCCGTCCGGCCTCCGCCAACCGAGTGCCCATCCCCGCCTGGAACAATTCCTCGGAGAAGGTCCGCACCAGCACATGCCGGTCGAAGCTGCTCCCCGCGATCATGACGCCGCGATGGATGCCCCCGAGAGGATCCGCGGACAATTCCGAGGCCAGCAGGTAGGACCCGAGGCGAGTGTAGGTGCCCATGACTGACTCCAATGGATTGCTTGGAAAGATAGCCGGAAAGCCGTGATTCGCCTAGCCCATCGGCGACTCGGGCCCGGGTCATGATTCGGGATCCAAAAAATTCAAGGGGAAGCAGGCAGATCCCACTGGTCCCCTACCTGTCGCCAGATGAGAATCCAGAGATTGGCCGTGGCATAGACGCCGTTGGAGAAGGAAAGCTGGAGCTGGGCGAAGGGCACGGACAGCTCATCCCAGGGGCCGATCCGCCGGCCTGTGGCCGGATCGATGTGTTCCAGGAGCAACTGGTTCCGCTGCAGCTTCGTGGCCATGAACCGGCGGAGCGCCGGATCCGGGTCCAGACTCCCGCGCACCGCCCAGAAGGGCTCCTGGGTCACCACCAGATGGGGCAGTTCCTCGTCCGCGTAGGTTTCGAAGCTCTCCCGTAGGGGGCTCAGCCCCTGGACGACCGAGGGATCGATCAGCAACTGCACCTGGTGGGCCAGCACCCCCAGGTCCCGGACGATATCGTTCGAGGACCGCCGTTCCCCGCTCATCCGGAGAACCGTCCGGAACTGGGCCGCTACGGCCTCAACGCTCGGCGGCTCGTCGTTGGCCACGCCCCGGGCCCCCTCCAGGAGGGCCTGGGGGTGCGCCCGCAGGAAGACCGCCATGCGCCGCGGGATGAGGCTCAGGGCCTTCGCCGTCTGAGCCTCGTGCAGGCGGGGGGACCAGGCCGCCAGAGGGGCCGAGACCAGGAGGAGCACCGCCAGGCTTCGGTTCATGGGACCTCATCGGAAACGGAGGCCTCGTGCAGGGGATCCAGGGGAATGCCCAGGGCCCGGAGGCGGTGCAGCAGGGTGGTCCGGCGCATGCCGAGGCGGCGGGCGGATTCGCTCTTGTTCCAGCCCGTCCCCTGCAGGGCCTCGAGGATCAGGTGCCGCTCCAGGTCCTCCAGGAACTGGCCCAGGTCCCGATGCTGGGGCAGGCCGGGGAAGGCGACGGAGGGCACCACCCCGGCCACGGAGGCGGGCAGGTCCTGCAGCAGGAGGCGCTCTGGATCGGAGCCCAGGGCCATGGCCCGCTCGACCGCATTCTCCAGTTCCCGCACGTTGCCCGGCCAGCCATAGGCCTCCAGGGCCTGCAGCGCCGAAGGTTCCACCTGCTTGAGGGGAAGCCCCAGTTCCCGCGCGAACTTGCGGAGAAAGTGGGCCACCAGCACCGGGATGTCATCGGGATGCTCCTTGAGGGGCTGGAGCTGGATGGGAATCACGTTCAGGCGATAGTAGAGGTCCTCCCGAAAGCGCTTCTCCCCCACCAGCCGACCCAGGTCCTCGTTCGAGGCCGCCACCAGGCGGAAGTCCACCTTCACCGTCCGCGTGGATCCCAGGGGCGTGAACTCCCGCTCCTGGATGACCCGCAGCAGCTTCACCTGGAGGCTGAGGGGCATGGTCCCGATCTCATCCAGGAACAGGGTGCCGCCATCCGCCTGCTGGAACCGGCCGGGGCGGTCCGTGCGGGCATCCGTATAGGCCCCGCGGACATGGCCGAAGAGCTCATCCTCCAGCAGCGTCTCGGGGATGGCCCCGCAGTGGATGGGCACGAAGGGACCCTGGGACCGGGGACTCCATTGGTGGATGGCCTTGGCGGCCCGTTCCTTGCCCGTTCCCGACGGTCCCGTGATGAGCACCGTCGAGGGCGAGGGGGCCACCCGCCGCAGGAGGGCCTGGAGGTTCTGCCAGATCGCGGACCGGCCCACCATCTGCGGCCCGGGGGTCTGGCCCTGGATCTGTTCCCGCAGTCGCTTGTTCTCCTGATTCAGCTGGGATTTCTCGATGGCCCGGAGCAGCGTGTGCTCCAGTTCCTCGGTCCGGAAGGGCTTGGGCACATAGTCATAGATCCCCATCTTCATGGCCTGCAGGGCCGTTTCCACGGACGTGGAACCGGAGAGCACCACCACCACCGTGTCCGGCTTGGCCACGGCCTGCCGGGCCAGCTCCAGGCCACTGAGGTCCGGCAGCATGAGGTCCACCACCGCCAGGTCGAAGTGCTCGCTGCGCAGGCACTGGGCGGCCCGCAGGCCGGAGCCGGTGCCCACCACCTCGTGCCCATGCCGGGACAGCAGGATCCCCACCACCTCCAGGATGGTGGGATCGTCGTCCACCAGCAGGGCCCGAGCAGGGTTCATGCCTGTCACTGTCCCTGGCCCGGAGGCCCCTGTCAAGGTTTGGACAGGGCCGTTAGACTCGGGGGATGCTCTCCCGTTCCAGCCTGTGGCAACGCCTGTCCGGGGCGTCCCTCTGGCCCCTTGCCTGGGCCATGGCCGCCGCCTGCGCCCTGCCCTGGCTTCTGCCGGAGCGGTGGGACGGGAGCATCACGCTCGGTCCGCTGGCCCTGGGCTGGCTGGCAATGGCCCTCTCTCTGCTGCTGGTCCGCCATCGCCGCTGGGCTGTTGTGCCCCTGGCCGCGATCCTGGTGTGGATCACCTTCCTGGGCCTCCGTCAGCGGGCCCACTGGGAATCGGCCCTTCCGACCGGCTTCCAGACCCTGGAGGGCCATATCGCCGCGCCCTGGACCCTCCAGGGCGAACGCCTCGGTACCCGCCTGGCGGTGGCCGCACCCGCCAGCCTCCGGGGCCTGGACCTGCCCCTCACCGTGCCTGCGGATGGCGCGCAGGCTCCGCCCGCGCCCGGCACGCCGGTGCGGCTCCGGGCCGAATTGCGCCCCGTGGCGCCGGCACCGGTGTTCCTGGCCGAGCGCCCCCTCTGGCGCGCCCGCAGCGACGGAGCGCCGCGCCGCCTCCACCTCGCGTCCTCCCAGCTCCTCGAGGTCGTGGGCCCTCCCGCGCCATCACTGCTGCTGAGGCTCCAGGTCTTCGTCCGGCGGCGCTTCGAGGCCCTCCCCCTCGACGCCATGGCGAAGGATCTCTGGGGCGCCCTTGCGCTGGGCATCCCGCCCGCCGACGAATCGCACTTCAGCGTCTTCGCCGAGAGCGGCACCATCCACATCCTGGTGGTTTCCGGCCTCCAAGTCACGCTGGTGATGGTGGCCGTGGAGGCCCTGCTGCGCCGCCTTCGGATGCGCGGAGCCTCGGTCGGGTCCATCGTGGCGGGCCTGCTCTACTGCGGTCTGGTGGGGTTCTCCGCCCCTGTGTGGCGGGGCCTCTTCATGGGCGTGGCCTGGGCCCTGGGCCGCACCAGCGGCTGGAAGCTGCCCCCGGTCGCCGGGCTGCACCTGGCCCTTCTGCTCTGGCTGCTGGGCCACCCGGCCGCGGGGGCCGAGCCGGGCTTCCTGCTGGCCTGGTGGGCCCTCCTGGGCCTGCTCTGGGGCGCGGAGCCCCTGGCGGGCCTGGTGTCCCCACTGCTGGGCCGCTTCGCCCTGCCCTTCGCCCGCCTGGCAGCCCCCTGGCTATCGACCCTGCCCCTGCTGGCCCTCCTGCATGGCGGGGCGCCGCGCTGGGGCATCCTCGCCAACCTGCTCGTGCTGCCCCTGGTGGCCTTCCTCACGCCCATCTGCCTCCTGCTGATCCTGGTGCCGCTGCCCGGGATCACCGCCGCGGCGGCAGCCATCCTTACCTGGATGGGTGACCGCCTGGTGCCCGCGCTCACCGGCATCGCGCCCCTGGCCACGGGGATCCTCTGGCCCTGGCTCGCCCTGGTGCTCGGGTGGCTGGCCCTGGCCCACCGCCAGGGGCTGCACCGTCGCACCCGGGCGCTGGCCGTCACCCTCACCGCCGGAACACTCCTCCTGCTGGCAACCCGGGGCACGGGCCGGGCCCCCACCACCCTCAGCCTGGAGGCCATGGATGTGGGCCAAGGGGACGGCCTGCTCCTGCGGGTCCCCGGGGGCGAAGCCACGGTGGTGGATACGGGGCCCCTGCCCTGGAGCGGGCGAAGGATGGTCCGCGTCCTCAGCCGCCGGGGCGTGCGGGAACCGGTCCACCTCGTGATCACCCATGCCCACGGGGACCATGCCGGGGGCTGGGCCACCTTCGCCCGCCTCTGGCCCATCGCCTCCACCAGCCTGCCCATCACCGCCGATGAGGAGGATCCCTGGGCGCCCTACGAGCCACCCCACTTCGAGCCCTCCGGCCTGCTGAGGGGCGATGGCTGGACCCGCGGCCAAGCCGCCATCAGCGTCCGTTGGCCGCCGAGGCCCTTCGCCCTCCCCGATCCCAACATGGTGTCCCTGGTGCTCCGGGTGCGCTGGCAGGATCGGGAGCTGTGGCTCATGGGTGATGCCTTGGCGCCCCAGGAGCGCGACCTGATGGACCTGGGGGATCCCGGTCCGGCGCCCCACCGGCTGTTGAAGGTGGGCCACCACGGCAGCCGCAACGCCTCGAACCCGGCCTGGATCGGCGCCCTGAATCCCGAGGTGGCCATCATTCCTGCAGGGCTGCGGAACCGCTTCGAACATCCCCACCCGGAGACCCTGGCGACCCTTGGGGCCCGAGGCCTCCAGCCCTGGGTCACCGGCCCCTGCGCCGGCGTCCGCGTGGAAGCCGTGGACGGCGGCTGGCGGATCACGACCGGC
The DNA here is from genome assembly GCA_021802985.1 of Acidobacteriota bacterium. Classification (GTDB taxonomy): domain Bacteria; phylum Acidobacteriota; class Holophagae; order Holophagales; family Holophagaceae; genus Geothrix. The sequence goes on from JAJZQW010000061.1 coordinate 9,032, forward strand.
GAGGGCGGATCGGCCTTCACGCCCCTTCGAAGAACCCTGTCCCCCTGAGGGCCGCGATGAGACGCTGGCTGCCCTCGGCGTGGTTGGCCATCCACTGGGCCTGGGCCTCGGGTCCCACCTCGTTGACGACCACCAGGGCCGCCCCGAACGGCACGCCGGCGGCCTGGCAGGCGGCGTAGACGCCGGTCAGTTCCAGATGCTCCGCGGGGGCCACGGTGGCCAGGGTCCGGGCGCCTTCCAGGGTGCGGGTGATGGCGGGCGGCACGGCCACGGCCCGGCCGGGCAACGGGCCTTCCAGGGTGGCGGTCCAGCGGGTGCGCTCGAGGGCGGGCCGATAGGCGCCCCCGTGCAGTTCCTCCAGGGACGTGGCGATGGCCTCCGCGGCCCACAGGCACTCGAAGAGGCCCAGTCGCGCGTCGTAGCGTCCGCAGGTGCCCAGGAAGACCACGGCCCGCGGACGACGCTCCGCCAGGAGCCTTGCCGTGGTGGCCGCGGCGGTCAGGGCGCCCACGCCGGTGCAGGCGGTCGCCCAGCCCCGGGGCGGCGCCTCGGCCAAGGATCCGAGTTCGGGCGGGAAGGCAGCGAGGAGGAGGCCCATGTGTCATGGTCCCCCGCGGGCCTTCATCCGTCGAGGTGCGACAGGGCCCAGGCCGCCACGGGAATGGACAAGCTGTTGCCCAGCAGCTTGTAGCGGGCCTCTGCGGGTACATCCTCTGGGAACCGGAAACCGGAGGGAAGGCCCAGCAGCCGCGCCACCTCGGCCGCCGAGAAGCGACGGGTGCCCCGGGGCGTTCGCAGGAAGGAGCCACTCCCCACCAGCCGTCGTCCGTAGCCGCCGATGAAGCAGGCCGTGCGGTGATCCTCGGACCGCACGAGATCGAGCCCCGGCCCATGCCGGGCGAGGGTGTCCTCGTCCAGGTAGAGGGCCGGGTCCTCCACCGCGTCCAGGAAGTTGCCCACCGTCCCCGCGTCCAGGTCAGGTGGCTCCGGTGTGCGGAGGCTCCCGCGGGAGGCCACGATGAAGATGCGGGGGCGCTGATTGGGCAGCCCGAAGCGGCTGGGACAGAGTTGCCGTTCGGTCCAGCGGAACCCCTGCCCGCGCAGGCACTCCGTCAACAGGGCATGCGCATCGGAGCCCGGAAAGCCGACCACGTTCTCCAGGACCAGGTGCCGGGGCGGAGCCTCCCGCAGCAGGTCCACGAGGCGCAGGAAGGCGCGAGAGCGCCGGTCCTCCAGGTCCCGGTGGGCGCCCATGCGGCAGAAGGGCTGGCAAGGGGGACTCATCAGCCAGGTGTCGGCACCGACTCCGGTCAGTTCCGCGAAGGGGACGGTCGCCAGTTCCCGGGCCCGGGGCGCCGTGCCGTGGTTCAGCGTGTAGGTGGCGTTGGCGGCGGGGCTGATGTCGTAGGCAGCCAGCACCTCCCCCCGCGTCCCCAGGGCAAAGCGCCAGCCACCGATCCCACTGAAGAGTTCGAGGACGCGCAGGGCCACGGCCTTCAGGACCGGGTCAGCTTGCGGTACTTGATGCGGTGCGGGTCGAAGGGCTTAAGGCCGAGGACATCCTTCCGGTACTGCTCGTACTCGGTGTAGTTGCCATCGAAGAACGCCACCTTCGAATCCCCTTCGAAGGCCAGGATGTGGGTGGCCAGCCGGTCCAGGAACCAACGGTCATGGCTCACCAGCAAGGCGCTTCCAGCGAAGGACTCAATGGCCTCCTCCAGGGCCCGCATGGTGTTCACATCGAGGTCATTCGTGGGCTCGTCGAAGAAGAGCAGGTTGGATTCGCTCTTGAGGGTAAGGGCGAGGTTCAGCCGGTTCTGCTGGCCGCCGCTCAGCTCGCGCACCTTCTTCTGCTGCGAGTCGCCGGAGAACCCGAAGCGGCTCAGCCAGGCCCGGGCGTTGATGAGCTTGCCGCCCAGCTCGATCTGTTCGTAGCCTCCGGAGACGGCCTCGAAGACACTCTTTTCAGGATTCAGGCCAGTGCGCAGCTGATCCACATAGGCCATCTTCACGGTGTCTCCCAGACGGATCTCGCCGGCGTCCGGCTTCTCCTGGCCCGTGAGGAGGCGCAGCAGGGTGGACTTGCCGGCGCCGTTGGCGCCAATGACGCCGAGGACCCCACCCCGGGGGATGGCGAAACTCAGGTTCTCGAAGAGCACCCGGTCGCCGTAGCCCTTGGTGACGCCCGTCAGCTCGGCCACGAGGTCGCCGAGGCGCGGGCCGCTGGGGATGTAGATCTCCAGCTCCTGCTCCTTCTGCCGCCCCTCTTCGCCCGCCAGCTGCTCGTAGTTGGCAATGCGCGCCTTGCTCTTGGTGTGCTGGCCCTTGGGCGACATGCGGATCCACTCCAATTCGCGCTCCAGGGTCTTCTGCCGCCGCTGGTCCGACTTCTCCTCCCGGACCAGCCGTCCCTGTTTCTGCTCGAGCCAGCTGGAGTAGTTGCCCTTCCAGGGAATGCCCTCGCCGCGGTCCAGTTCCAGGATCCACTCCGCCACATGGTCCAGGAAGTAGCGGTCGTGGGTCACGGCGATGACCGTACCCGCGTAGTCCTGCAGGTGCTTCTCCAGCCAGGCCACGGTCTCGGCGTCCAGGTGATTGGTGGGTTCGTCGAGGAGCAGGATATCGGGCTTCTGCAACAGCAACCGGCACAGGGCCACCCGGCGCCGCTCACCGCCGGAGAGAACACCGATCTTCGTGTCCGGGTCGGGGCAGCGAAGGGCGTCCATGGCCTGCTCCAGCTGGCTGTCCAGGTCCCAGCAGTCGTGGGCGTCGATCTTCTCCTGCAGCTCGCCCTGGCGGGTCAGGAGCACGTCCATGTCCGCATCGGGGTCGGCAAACTGCTCGGCGATCTCGTTGTATTCGCGAAGCCACGCCACCTTCTCGGCGGCGCCCTCTTCCACCACCTCGCGGACCGTCTTGGCCTCGTCGAGCTTCGGCTCCTGGTCCAGAATCCCCGTGGTGTAGCCCTTGCTGAGCACGGCCTCGCCGTTGAAGTCGTGGTCGACGCCCGCCATGATGCGCAGGACCGTGCTTTTGCCGGAGCCATTCAGGCCCAGCACGCCGATCTTGGCGCCATAGAAGTAGCTGAGGGAGATGTCCTTGATGACGGGCTTCCCGTTGTAGATCTTTGAGACCCGCATCATCGAGTAGATGATCTCGGGCTGATCACTGGTGGTCTTGGCCATGGTGGGATCCGACAAAAAGGCCGCGCGGTGGCGCGGCCTTTCCAGGATACCTCACGGAGGGATCTATCCAAGTGCCGCCTGGGCGGCCGCCAGGGTGGCAATGGGCACGCGGTAGGGCGAACAGCTCACGTAGTCGAGGCCCACCCCATGGAAGAAGACCACGCTGCGGGGATCCCCGCCATGCTCGCCGCAGACACCCAGCTTGATCCCGGGCCGGGCCGAGCGGCCTTTCTCGCAGGAGATGCGCACCAGTTCCCCGATGCCCTCCTGGTCCAGGCTCTGGAAGGGATCATCCTCCAGGATCTTCTTCCCGACGTACTCCGGCAGGAAGCTGCCAGCATCGTCGCGGCTGAAGCCGAAGCCCATCTGGGTGAGGTCGTTGGTGCCGAAGCTGAAGAACTCTGCCTCCTCGGCGATCCGATCGGACGTGATGGCCGCCCGGGGAATCTCGATCATGGTGCCGATGGGGCAGGTGAAGGCGGTGCCGCGCTCCTGGTTCACCTGCGCGATCTCGTCCAGCATCTCGGTCTTGGTGTAGGCCAGCTCCCGCACGGTACCGATGAGGGGGACCATGATCTCCGGCACGGCCTTCACGCCCCGGGCGGCCACGTTGAGGGCCGCCTCGGCAATGGCGCGGGTCTGCATGCGGATGATCTCGGGGAAAGTGATGCCGAGACGGCAGCCGCGGTGGCCCATCATCGGATTGAACTCGTGCCGCTGGGCGACCCGCCGCCGGACGGTGGCCATGTCCACACCCAGCACCTGGGCCATCTCCATCTGCCCGGCCTCGTCCTGGGGCAGGAACTCGTGGAGCGGGGGATCCAGCAGGCGGATGTTCACCGGCAGGCCATCCATGGCCTTGAAGATGCCTTCGAAGTCCTCCCGCTGCATGGGCAGCAGCTTGGCGAGAGCCTTCTTCCGGCCATCGGTATCGGTGGCCAGGATCATCTCCCGCACCGCAATGATGCGATCGCCCTCGAAAAACATGTGCTCGGTGCGGCAGAGGCCAATGCCCTCGGCACCGAAGGCCCTGGCCACGACAGCATCGTGGGGCGTGTCAGCGTTGGTGCGCACCTTGAGGCGCTTGGCCGCCCGGCTCCAGGTCATGATCTTCGCAAACCGCTGGTAGAGTTCACTCTCTTCGGCCTTCAGGCGGCCATCCACCAGCACCTGGTTCACCTCTGAGGGATGGGCGCTGAGCTTGCCCGCGAACACCTCCCCCGTGGATCCATCCATGGAAATCCAGTCCTCGCCGGCCTTGAACTCGCGATCGCCCACCCGCATCACGCCCCGGGCCACATCGATCTGGACGGCCGAAGCCCCGCACACGCAGGGCTTGCCCATGCCACGGGCCACCACCGCCGCGTGGCTGGTCATGCCGCCCCGGGCCGTAAGGATGCCCTGGGAGGCCACCATGCCGGAGATGTCCTCAGGGCTGGTCTCCACGCGAACGAGGACCACAGGGCCCTCCTGGCCCATGCGCTCGGCCTCCTCGGCCGTGAGGGCGATGCGGCCCGTGGCTGCGCCGGGACCGGCGTTGAGGCCCTTGGTGAGCAGCTTCCCCTCCCTGCGGAGGCGATCCTTCTCCCGGGGATCGAAGACCGGAGCCAGCAGCTGGGACAGGCTGTCGGCATCGATCCGCTTCAGGGCGACGCGGCTGTCGATGAGGCCTTCGTCCACCAGGTCGATGGCGATGCGGATGCCCGCCATGGCGGTGCGCTTGCCATTCCGCGTCTGCAGGAGGAAGAGCTTCCCGCGCTCGATGGTGAATTCGATGTCCTGCATATCCTTGAAATGCGTCTCCAGCCGCTTGCAGGTGGCGTCGAGCTCCGCGAAGGCCGCAGGCATGGCCTCTTCCAGGCTCTTCAGCCCGGTGCCCTCAGCCTGCCGGCGGGTGATGGCTTGCGGCGTCCGGATGCCCGCCACCACATCCTCGCCCTGGGCATTGATCAGGTATTCGCCGTAGAAGAGCTTTTCGCCGGTGGCTGGATCACGCGTGAACGCCACGCCCGTGCCGCAGTCATCACCCATGTTGCCGAAGACCATGCTCTGCACATTCACGGCCGTGCCCCAGTCATCGGAGAAGCGGTGCAGCCGGCGATAGGTGATGGCCCGCGGGGTGTTCCAGCTTTCGAACACCGCACAGATGGCCCCCCAGAGCTGTGCCATCGGATCCTGCGGGAAGGCCTTCCCGGTCTCTTCCTGCACGATCTCCTTGAAGACGGTGACGAGCGCCTTCCAATCCTCGACCCCAAGATCCGTGTCCTGGTGGACGCCAAGCCGCTCCTTGGCGCGCTCCAGCTCCGCCTCGAAGAGGGCGTGCTCCACCCCCAGGACCACGTTGCTGTACATCGTGATGAATCGTCGGTAGGAGTCCCAGGCGAACCGGGGGTTCGCACTGGCGGTCACCAGGGCCTCCACGGTCATATCGTTGAGACCAAGGTTCAAGACCGTGTCCATCATGCCGGGCATGGACACCCGCGCACCCGAGCGCACGGATAGCAGCAATGGATTGGAGCCAGAGCCGAACCCGCACCCGCGCACACTTTCCAGCCAGCGGAGCGCATCCAGGACTTCGGCCTTCAAGGCTTCGGAAAGCGCCCGTCCGTTCGTGTAATAGGCACTGCACTGTTCCGTCGTAAGGGTAAACCCGGGAGGCACTGGAATGCCGAGGCCTGCCATCTCAGCCAAGTTGCAGCCCTTTCCGCCCAGCAGGTCGCGCATCGCTGCGCCGCCTTCGTTGCGGTTCCCCCCGAAGGTGTAAACACCTTTGCCCATCGATATCCTCCACGCGGAACCCCCAGTGTATCCGGAGGCGTACGCGAAAATCCCCCGCAATGGCGGGGGATGCAGACATAAAAATCGGGCCATCCAAGGGATGGCCCGATCATGATTTAACGTCGCAGCGACCTACTTTTCCACTCCTGTGAGGAGCAGTATCATCGGCCCTCCGGGTCTTAACTGCCGTGTTCGGGATGGGAACGGGTGTGACCCCCGGGGTATAGCCGCGACGAAGGGAGAGAAGGGATGAGAAGGGATGTTGGCGAGGCGCCTAAAGCGCTCGTGGTTGATGCAATTCATTGATGAAAGGTCAAGCCTGTGGACCGATTAGTACCGCTCAGCTGAATCCGTTACCGGACTTATACATGCGGCCTATCAACGTGGTGGTCTACCACGGGTCTCATAGGGAGATCTCATCTTGAGGGGTGTTTCGCGCTTAGATGCTTTCAGCGCTTCTCACTTCCCGACATAGCTACCCAGCATTGCACTTGGAAGCACAACTGGAACACCAGAGGTCAGTCCATCCCGGTCCTCTCGTACTAAGGACAGGTCCTCTCAAATCTCCTGCGCCCACACTAGATAGGGACCGAACTGTCTCGCGACGTTCTGAACCCAACTCAC
>JAJZQW010000062.1 GCA_021802985.1 Acidobacteriota bacterium
AACTCGGCCAGGGGGTCTTCCACCAGCTTCTGGATCGCCCGCCGGAGCGGCCGGGCGCCATAGGCGCGGTCGCGGAGGGTGGTCTTCACCAGGTAATCGCAGGCGGCGTCCGTGAGGGTCACGGTGAGTTTGTGTTTCTGCAGGGTGATGTTCAGATCCTCCACCAGCAGGCGGACGATCTTGCGCAGTTCCTCATCCCCGAGGCGGTTGAACACGACCACTTCGTCGATGCGGTTCAGGAACTCCGGGGAGAACGTCCGCTTGAGGACCTTCATGGCATCACTGGATTTGGCGTCCGGACGGGCGTCCTGCTCGACAAAGCCGAGGTTCTTCTCCGACAGCAGCTCCCGGCTGCCCACATTGGACGTCATGATGATGATGGTGTTCTTGAAGTCCACCAGGTTCCCGAAGGCGTCCGAAGCCTGACCGTCGTCAAAGATCTGCAAAAGAATGTTAATCAGGTCCGGATGGGCCTTCTCGATCTCGTCGAAGAGCAGGACGCAGTACGGATTCCGCCGGATGCGGTCCGTGAGCATGCCGCCCTCCTCGTAGCCCACGTAGCCCGGAGGGGCCCCGAGCAGCTTGGAGACCTCGTGCTTCTCCATGTATTCGGACATGTCGAAGCGGATCATCTTCTTGGGATCGCCGAAGAGGAAGGCCGCCAGGGTCTTCGCCAGCTCCGTCTTGCCCACTCCGGTGGGCCCCAGGAAAAGGAAGGAACCCATGGGGCGGTTGGGATTCTTCAGGCCCGTCCGGGCCCGCCGCACGGCCCGGGCCACGGCGCTCACGGCCTCGCGCTGGCCGATGACCCGCTCGTTGAGGTGGGCTTCCATGTTCACCAGGTTGGCCTTCTCGTCGCCCTTCAGCGCCGTGACGGGGATGCCCGTCCAGCTGGCCACCACATCCTCGATGTCCCGCTCGGTCACCTCGGGGAAGCGGGCGTAGTCCTCATCCGTCAGCTCCGTGCGGTCCTTCTGGATCTCCTCCCGGAGCTGCAGTTCCCGCTGCCGCAGGAGGACTGCCCGCTCGAAGTCCCGGCTGAGCACCGCCTCGTTCATCTCGTTGATGACCCGGTGGAGTTCCTCGTCCAGCTGCTGCGTCTCACTGCCCCCGCCCCCCGGACCCACCCGGAGCTTCACGCGGGCACCGGCCTCGTCCAGCAGGTCGATGGCCTTGTCGGGCAGGAAGCGGTCCGTGATGTAGCGGTTGGACAGGTAGACCGAGGCCTCCATGGTCTTCGCCGCGTACCGCACCCGGTGGAACAGCTCGTAGCGGCTCCGGATGCCCTCCAGGATCCGCAGGCTCTCCGCCTCGTCTGGGGGATTCACGGTGACGGGCTGGAAGCGGCGGACCAGGCTGCGGTCCTTGTCGATGTATTTGGCGTATTCCTTGTGCGTCGTCGCGCCGATGCACTGGATCTCGCCCCGGCTGAGGGCCGGCTTCAGGATGTTGGCGGCGTCCAGGCTGCCCTCGGCGGCGCCCGTGCCGATGAGGCTGTGGATCTCATCGATGAAGAGCACCACGGAGGTGTCCTTGCTGGCCTCGGCGATGATGGACTTCAGGCGCTCTTCGAACTGGCCGCGGTACTTGGTGCCGGCCACGACGAGGCTGAGGTCCAGGGCGTAGATGCGCTTGTCCTGAAGGCTGGGCGGCACCACACCTTCGTGGATCTTCTGGGCCAGGCCCTCCACGATGGCCGTCTTGCCCACGCCCGCCTCGCCCAGGAGGATCGGGTTGTTCTTCCGGCGCCGGCTCAGGATCTGGATGATGCGATCCACCTCCTGGTCCCGGCCAATGAGGTTGTCGAAGATGCCCCGTTCCGCCATCTCGGAGAGGTTCCGGGCGAATTCGGACAGGAGCGGATGCTCCTTCTTCTTCTTGGCGATTTTTTCTTCCTTCGTGCTCTCCAGGAGGATCTCCTTGGCGGCGATCAGGTCCGCGCCGGCCTCCTTCAGCAGGCGGCCCGCCAGGCAGGCCTCCTCCTTGAGCATGCCCAGCAGCAGGTGCTCGGCGCCCACATGCTTGTGGTTGAGCTTGGCGCTCTCGGCCGTGGCGTGCTGCAGGATGCGCTTGACCTCCTCCTCCATGGGGATGTCGATGCTGGTGCTGCTGGGGGTGATCTTCTTGTCCTTGGGGGTGAGGGCCGCCACCAGACGCTCCCGCAGGGAGCTGACCTGGACGCCCATCCGCTCCAGCAACTGGGTACTGGTCTTCTCGGACTCCCGGAGGAGCCCCAGCAGCAGGTGGCCGCTCTGGATGCTTTCCGCCCCGAACTGGCTCGCCTCGTAGCGGGCGAAGAACATCACGCGGCGTGCTTTTTCGGTGAACTTCTCGAACACGGGACACCCTTCCGGGTCAGGAGCGGCTCCGGAGCCAGGACGGTCCAGGCCGGTCCAACAGGGTAGCGCCATCCCGCCCCCTTGTCCCGCCTGGGATTGGGCTGGGAAGAAGTCGCTTCCGCCGCTATTCTGGAGGGCCCGGAGGACGACATGAGCCAGGCGAAAATCAATCTGGCGATCCTGGGCCTCCAGTGGGGGGACGAGGGCAAGGGCAAGGTCGTGGACCTGCTCAGCCCCCACTTTCGCCAGGTCGTCCGGTTCCAGGGCGGCAACAACGCCGGCCACACGGTGGTGGTGGACGGCCAGAGCATCGCCCTGCACCAGGTGCCCAGTGGCGCCCTCCATCCCGGCTGCTTCCTGGTGGTGGGCAACGGCGTGGTGCTGAACCTGGAGGTCTTCCAGCAGGAACTGGACCGCCTCAGGGCCCGCGGCTTCGACCTCACCGGGCGCCTGCTGCTGTCCGACAAGGCCCACCTCATCCTGCCCCACCACATCGCCCTGGATCTCTGGCGCGAGGTCCGGGCCGACAAGCTGGGGGCCAAGATCGGCACCACCGGCCGCGGCATCGGCCCCGCCTACGAGATGAAGGCCGCCCGCATGGGCATCCGCCTGGGGGATCTGCACCATCCCGAGGTCCTGGCCGAACGCATCCGGCCCGGCTACGAGGAAGTGCGCCTGCGCCTGGGCGACAGCGAAGGCCTCCCCAGCCTCCAGTCCATCGTGGACGGCGCCCTGAGGACCGCCGAGCCCTTCCTGTCCTTCATCGGCGACACCCAGGGCCACCTGCTGGCCGCCTGGGAGCGCGGGGACAGCATCCTCTTCGAAGGCGCCCAGGCCACCCTGCTCGACCTGGACCACGGCACCTATCCCTACGTCACCTCCAGCAGTTGCAGCCTGGGCGGCCTCTTCACCGGCACCGGCCTGCCCCCCAAGGCCCTGGACAAGGTGCTGGGCATCGCCAAGGCCTACACCACCCGCGTCGGCGCCGGCCCCTTCCCCGCCGAGTTGCTGGACGCCACCGGCGACCGCCTGCGCGAGGCCGGCCGCGAATTCGGCACCACCACCGGCCGGCCCCGCCGCTGCGGCTGGTTCGACGCCCCCATCACCGCCCATGCCTGCCGCACCAATGGCGTGGACGGCCTGGCCATCATGAAACTCGATGTCCTCGATGGCATGGACGAGGTCGGCCTCATCGTGGGCTACCGCACCGGCGAAGGCGGCGTCACCACCCGCCTGCCCAGCTGTGCCGCCGAGTGGGCGGGCCTGAAGCCCGAGATCCGGCGCTTCAAGGGCTGGACCAGCACCCGCGGCTTCGCCGACCACCGCCAGCTCCCCGCCGAGGCCCAGGCCTACCTGGGGGCCCTGGCCGAAATCGTCGAAGTCCCCATCGCCTACCTCAGCACCGGCCCGGATCGCACCGAGGGCTGCCTCTATCCCGGGACCTTCCTGGAACCGCTGCTGGGTTGACCCCGTGCCGGTTCACGGGCACACTGATCCTCCTGCCCATCCGGGTACCGCACGGTTGCGTGCACCGCGCGCTCGAGGGTTCGCGGCCCCGGACCCACCGGCAAGGGCCCATAGCTCAGTCGGTAGAGCAGCGGCCTTTTAAGCCGTTGGTCGCGCGTTCGAGTCGCGCTGGGCCCACCAAGTTCCACCCCATGGGGCTATCGTCTAGGGGTCAGGACACCGCCCTTTCACGGCGGTAACACGGGTTCAAATCCCGTTAGCCCTACCAAAAAAGAGCCTAGAGAAATCTAGGCTCTACATGTATATATCCGGCTCAAAATCTTGCGAATATTTTAAACGCTCCCAAGAACTCCCGGAAATGGGTTTCCCAGCGTACTCGACCCGCCCTTGGGCACACCTCCAACTAGGGCTTTCTGCAATCAAAGATACCCTTGACGCCAGTTCATGGCGTCTCCCCTTCGGGCTGGGAGGCCGTGTCCCAAATGGTTCGCCAGTGGACCCACTCCTCTTCCTTGAGTCTGTAACGCACGATGTTCCCTTCATGGAGTCCATTGAGTTCGGTTTCCACGACGGAGTAGAACCTCATCCGGTCCTCGGCTGGGATGCTGTTCTTGGCGGTCTGTTCCATTAGCTCCAGGGCCTTACTGGGGTTCAGACCACCACGCACGATCGTCTGTACGATCTGCCGAGTCTGCTCCCTATAGCGGAGGCGGAATGGATCCGGTTCGCCGAGGGTTTGCTGGACGACCTGGTATTCTTTACAGGACCGCTCGTAGGCCCAGATGAAGATATCCCTCAGAAGCTCTACTTTGTTGAACTCGTACACCACCAGGGTGCCATCCGTGTAGGCATCGCCCGGAACGCCTGAAAAGGAGATGGGGCAGAGGTTTTCCCGGATAAATGGGATGTTGGCCGCAAGCCGGGAGGTCCGTTTGTTCACATCGATGAAGGGCTGGAGGTAGGGCAGGTGGACGAGGGCAAAGAACGACTGCTCGAAGGGGTCCTCGATGGCCTGGGCTGTGTGCAGCAACTGTCGGAGACACTCTTCGATCTGCGAGGGGACTTCCAAGGGGCGGTAGACCGTCCCTTTGATGCCCACGGGTCCGATGCGCACGCGCCCACTGTCTGCCGGATCACCCATCAGGTTCTCAGACAGGAGGGCGTGGATATTTCGAATGGTGTGGAGATTAAAGGCGATGTGCTCGGCTTCTTCGACCAGGTACTCGATGGCCCCCTTGTGGTTGAGGATCATCTGGGTTTCCTTGATGTCCTTCCCCTGGGATTGCTGACCCGCCAGCACCAATCGTTCTGTGTCCAGGATGGAATAGGTATTGCCCTCAAGGCGGCTGGAGTTGAAGGACAGATCGATCAGCAGGCGCTCCAGGATCTGTCGGGCATAGGTCCCTGCCGTTCGCTCGACGATCTTCGGCTGCCCCAGGTTTCTGAGGTGGGCTCTGGTTTGCTCTGGAAGATAGAAGGTCTGGTTGGGACAGTAGGCATCCAGGAATTCTCGGTGATAGGGCACCGGAGTCCGCTGGGAGACGGGCCTGCGGATTTCGGCCCGCAGCAATTCTGCAGCCGGAGAAAGAGGTGGGTAGTCCTCAGCCAGTAGTATTGTGCCTGTCGGCGGAGGAACCGAGGCCGCCAGCCAATAGCGGGTGCCCCGAGTGATGCCTTTTTTGCGCAGTTGCCCTTCCTTGACCAAGGTCTGGATGAGGCGCTGAACCTTGCGGCGTTCTCCGGATAGGCCAGGCAAGGCCAGGAGGTCCTGCAGGGCTACGCCCTCACCGGCCGCAGACGTGGCCTGAAGGATGAGGTTGGTCAGGGATTGATGGTTGGATTGATTCATAGATCGCACCAATTGAACCAAGCATTGTGCCGTATTGAACCGTGGTCAAGGTTCAATCTTTTTCTCTTTGAAATCATCAATTGAACGATGAGTTACCCCATTGAACCATCGGTTGGTCCAATGGATTGGGCCAAATGGTCTGACTTCTACAGCCATTGGTTTAAATAACTGCCCTGGCGATGGGTTCCAGGCCAATCCTGCACACTGAAGACCTGACGGTGGTGACCTCCCATCCTCCGTCTGCCCATCCGCTACTTCGACAGCACCAAGAGCGGCATCGTCATCTCCCGGGTCATGAACGATGCGGAAGGACGAGGAAGCCTAGCCCGGGACACGGTGCTGCGGCGACCGCTAGTGCAGCTGGGCGGCGTGGGCCTTGCGGGCGTAGTGGGTGATGTAATGATCCAGACCTTGACCGTTGAGCGCGAGTTGCTTCATCTGTTGAACGTTCGCCAGGCCGGTGCTGGAGTGGTTGTAGAGGAAGACGGTGCCATCGCTGAATTCGACGGTGATGGAGTCGACGCTGAGTTCGAAGGCCCGGATGCTGGAAGTGCCCTCGGGATCGCCATACCGTCGCATGCTGCTCTCCTGATTGCCGTTTGAGGGTTACGCTGCCCAGTGGTGCTTCTGGTGCTTCATTTCCCGAGGTGGCGCTTCACATCCTCGACCCGGGGGCCTACGGCCCTCACGGCCTCCTTGAGCTTCTCCTTCGAGACGCTGAAGTAGATCGCCCAGTCACGCAAATCATGAATCTCCTCGATGTTGATCACCTGCCCGTCCTCTGGTTGGCGACGCATCAGCTCGTCGGGCACACCACGCTCCTGGGAATGGGGGTCATTGGACATGAGGGGCCTCATGCACGCACCGCACAAAGCGAATCCTAGGCCGCTCGCCAGGATTCGCCGCGGTCTTCCCCCGAACGGTGGATTTTCCCGTCCGAGCGGATGGGCGTTCGGCGATCAGGCGTGGGGGGCGCGGGCGAGCCGGGACGCGTAGAGCCGGGCCAGGAATTCCATGAGAACCCATTCGGTTTCCCGGTGGTGAGTGCGCAGCAGGCGGTTGAGGTGCATGTGCGCCAGACTCCCGGCGACCCGGAGCCGGTCCTCCTGCAGCAGGCCCTGGTCGAAGGCTTCCTGGAGCCGGACCAGACTGCCAAGGCCGGGAGGACAGGGTGCCCCCGTCGGATGGGGGAAATCCGTCTCCAGTTCCCGTCGCAAGGGCCTGAACTTCGCGCCCATCTGCACGCTGGCCGCCCCCGTATCGCCGAACTCCTTCCGGAAGCCGTCCCGGGTGAGCTGGGCCACCTCGTTTCGCGCCGCGAGGCCCAGGCCCAGGGCGGCCCAGATTGCATCGATATCCCGGAGCCCCGCCCGCCAGCGTTCCTCCAGCGTCAGGCCCGCCACGAGGCGATCCAGGGTCTGCTGGCTGTCCTCGGCGAACCACGCCTCGGCCAGCGCGAAGCCGAGGGCGCCCCCATAGCGCTCCAACTCGGGTTCGAAGGTGTCGACCTGCCAGGTCCACAGGAGCCCCTGGGTCAGGTAGCCCTCGAAGTGCCGGTGGAGCAGGGGCAGCAGTTCCGCGATGAGCCGGAGGGGAAGGCCATGGAAGCGGAGGCGAAGGTGGGGGCCGGGGTCGCGATAGCGGATGAAGTGCCAGCGATCCCACAGCCCCTGGGCTTGCGTCCGCCGCAGCAGGGGGTCCAGTTCGATCAGGAGCCGATCCGCGGTGGCCGGGCCACCGTAGAGCTTGAGGTAGAGCCACTCCGAACCAGGGGGAAAGGCCCGGACGCCGGGGGCGGGCACCATGGCTGGCAGCGGCCGGGCCACGGGCCGGGACGAGGGGATCGCCTCGAAGGGAATGACCAGCTCATGGGCGAACCGCCCCTCCGGCGCGGTGACCAGGGCCTGGCCGGGATCGGGGAAGCCTTCCGTGAGGGTGAACGCCGAGCGGTTCGATACGAGCTGGTGCAGCGTTTCCACCCAGAGGACCTGATCCAGGTCCACCAGCAGGGTGTTGTCGGCATCGGTGAGCGTGACGAACCGGGGCAGGCCCCGGCGTGCCCGAAGGGCCTGGAACGCGTCCCATGCCCCTTCATCCGCGCCGGCCAGGGCCGCCTTCAGTTCCCTGGCTTCGATCCGCCAGCGCGCCTTGCTGAGGACCTGGCGACCGCGCACGACCCGCGGCAGGAAGGGCTGGTCCGCCAGCGCCCCCCAGGACCAGCCCCCAGGAGGTCCATCCTGGTCCTGGAGGTGCGCCAGGAACCGGTAGACGACGGGCCCGCGGTTGAAGTTGTGCGCCGAGGACAGGCGGGGGAGGACTTCGCACCCCAGCCGCGTAGACGCCAGCAGCACGCGGTCGCCCCGCACGGTCACCTGGAGGTCCGAAGGGGCGAGGGTGTGCTCGGGCGAAACGCCGGGCGTGGCCAGGAAGGGGATCTCGTGGTCCCGCAGCGCGGGCCTGGCCAGCACATTGCCCATCCGGCCTTCGGGCACATGGACCACTTCCGCGAACACGGCCTCGGGACGCAGGGCCTCTTCTTGCCGCAGGTGGCGGCGGAGGGCGTCCTGCAGCTCCGGATCCCCGAAGGCGAAGCGCCCGAGCCACCGCGCGGCCGAGGGCCCCGAATACTGCTCCATCCAGAACTGGAATTCGCCCCGGTCCAGGTCGGCGGGGCTGGCGGCCGCCAGGCTGGCCAGCGCGGCGAAGGACGGGGGAAAGGGCGGGAGCTCCGGCGGGGCGAGGGCCTCCAGATCCGCGTCCGCCAGCTCCCAGATCCGGGTGCCTTGCCAGCGCGGAAGCTGGGCCAGGAGAAAGCGGTCGCGCCGGGAAAGCGGGCGGGCCGGGGCCGGGGCTTGCAGCGGCAGGTCGCCCAGCAAGGGGCCCTCCATGGGGGGCGCCCCATCGAACCCGATCCCGCTCTCCTCGTCCAGGACCTGCAGAAGGGGCATCCACCGAGCTTCATAGCGAGCCACAAAGGCCGCGCGGAACCGGTCCAGGGGGCCCTCGCCCGGGGGTGCGCTCACACGGCGGAGCGTTTCGGCCCCCTCCTCCAGCGCCCGGCGCACCCGGGGGGACAGCGTGAGCTCCGGGGCGGGACGGTGGAGGTCCACCTGGAGGACATCCCGGGTTCCGGGCGGAATGTCCAGGGCGGCCAGGGACGGCATCCGTGCGGGATAGCCCTCCGGGTGGGCACCGAGGACGGCCCCCCGCAGGGCTTCCAGTTCCGCGGCCAGCGCCGCCAGGGGTTCGGCCCGGCCGGCCGTGTCCGGATGGGCCCGAAGCCGGCTCACCACATGGCCCACCGGATCGGGGCTGGAGAGCGGCGGATGAAGGTCCCCGCAGAGCACCTGGGCTTCGATGACCCGATCGAGGTAGGTCCGGGCTTCCCCCGGCGCCACCGCCAGGTGGCGGGCCAGGCGTTGCGTCAGCGCCTCCAGGCTGGCCCCAGCCTGGGCCTGCTGCAGCACGAAATCGAGGTGGGGCGTGGCCTCCACGGCCTCCAGGTGGTAGGTCCGCCCGCGCCCGGTGGCCTCCCGGTGTTCGAGGTAGCGGTACCATCCCCCACTCGCGTGGAGGCTCGTGTTGGGACGATAGGCGAGCCTCGTCCGCACCGCCGGATCCCGCTCCAGCCGGTCCACCAGGGCCTCCAGAACGCCCCCATCCAGCCGCACGGTCTTGCGGCACGCCGGCCCCGCGGCCACCACAAGCCGACTCGACGCCCCCCAGGTGCCCATGGCCACGCCGGCGAAGAGGCCGAAGGGCGTCGCGCGGCTGCTCATCCGGCTGAGGTACTTCAGCAGGGAGCGTTCCATGCCCCGGGCCGCGGGGTCATCCAGGGTGCCCTCCAGCCAGGCCCCAAGCCGCGCGGCAAGGTCCGGAGAGGCCAGCGCCAGGGCCTCCCGCACGACGTCCCGGCGGACCAGCTCGCGCAGGACCTGCCGCAGGTCCGCCCGGGCCTGCTCAAGGCGACGTCCGGCAGGTTCCGCGGGGTCGACCTCCGCCTCGGATCGGCCCTGGGTCCGGAGCGCGTCCAGGGGGAGGCTCGGGCTGCGGAGGACGAAAAAATCAGCGGTTTGGCAGGCGGGCGGCTGGGGCATGGGCCGGATGCTTTCTCAGGGGCAGATCCCTTCAGGAAACCATCTCGCACTCTCGCGCAACCCGGAATCCCCGAATGGGGGTGCCCGGGGGGCCCAACGGTTGAAGGTGTGGTTACATACCGTTTATGGAAAGACGTTGGCTCCCGCCTCGGCTGGGTTCACAAACAGGGTCGCGCCCCACGGCGCTACCTGGGAGCCCCCATGAACACCACCCTCTCCTTCCGCAAAGAATCCATCCAGCAGTCCAGCAACATGAGCGCAGCGCTGAGCGGGCCCTCGGATGCCCAGGGTCCCAGGCCCGCCCGTGACCAGCAGATCATCACCCTCACCACCCTACTTACCATCACGCAGGGATGATGCCTCTGGGTTTACCGGATCTGGAACCCCCATGGACACCGGTTCGGCGAACCCAAGGGTTTCCTTGTTCCCGCTGGCGAAGAACTGGAGGTCCATCGGGGTCTGTTATGTCATCTGGGTCCTGCTCCTGCTGTACGGGCAATGGTCCATTCATCGCCTCGGGTCCGGGTGGGTCTGGGCCAGCGCCCTCTCGTCGCCGCTCACCCACATCGGTGCTTTTGCGTTCCTGGCTCCCTTGCCCTGGATCCTGCCCCGCCGGCTCCCCTCGCCCTGGAACTTCATCCTGGGACTCGCCCTTTCGGTACTTGCCTGTGAACCGATCTCAGCACTTCTCCCCATTTTCGATGCCTGGTTACTCACTCATGCGAGTTTCAAATTCAACCTGGGCAGACTTGTGGAGCTCTACCTCTCGCTGGTGGGGCCAGCCATGATGCTCGTCGGGGGACTCATCGCAGCCCGGGCTCGTTCCGAAGAACTCCGCGTGGTCTCCGAGGCCGAAGCCCACATCGCCAAGAACCGCCTGCTCCAGAGCCAGATCCATCCGCATGTGCTGTTCAACGCCCTGAATGGGCTGGCGGAACTCGTCTACAAGGATCCCAAGGCCGCTGAGGGTGCCATCCGGCACCTTTCCGACCTGCTCCGGCGCATCATGCGGGCGTCCGAGTTCATGTTCCTGCCCCTTGGGGAAGAACGCAAGATCGTGGCCGATTTCCTGGCGCTGGAGTCGATCCGGCTGGGAAATCGGCTCCGGGTCGACTGGGAATGGGATGAGCGCCTGGACGCGATCGAGGTGCCGCCCCTGCTCCTTCAGCCCCTGGTGGAAAACGCGATCAAGCATGGCATCGCACCCAGCATCCCCGGGGGGGACCTGATCATCCGGGCCCGAACCCAGGATGGGGCGGTCTTCCTCGAGGTCTGGAATTCTGGGATGCCCTACCGGAACGCCAATGCAGGGCATGGGATCGGCGTGAAAAACCTGCGCTCACGGCTGTCCCTGCACTTCGGGTCCGGGGCCCGGTTGTCCATCGGTCCCTCGGGCGAGGGCACGTTGGCAGGCATTCGAATTGAAGCATTCCAAGTAGAATGCGGCCATGAATCCCATGAAGGCCTTGGTTGTTGACGACGAACCCCTGGCGCGGGAGCGGCTCTCCCGGTTACTCAAGGAAGCTGGGTGCACGGTCGTAGGTGAGCTTGGGGATGGCGTGGCGCTGCTCCATTGGCTGAAGGCGCCGGGCGAGGTGGATGTCATCTTCCTGGATATCCAGATGCCCGGGCTCAGCGGCATCGAGGTGCTGGCCGAGGTTCCCGACGGTCCCCCCGTGGTGTTCGTCACGGCCTATTCCGATTTCGCCGTGCGCGCCTTCGAGCTCGCCGCCGTGGACTACCTGCTGAAGCCCGTATTCGAGGATCGGCTTGGCAAGTGCCTGCAGCGCCTCCGCGATCGGCTGGTCCGGCCCCTCAGCCCCTCGGAACTGAAGACGCTCCTGCCACCCCCCATCCGCTTCCCCATCCGGGCCGGCGACGGGGAGATCTACATGGAATTGGAACGGGTCACCCACTTCGAGCTGGAGAACGATCGCGTGTGGGCCTGCCGGGGCCCGAACCGCTACCTGACGCGCTGGTTTGCCCTGTCGGAAGTCGAGCAGGCCTTCCCCGACGATGGTCTGCTGCGGATTCAGCGCCACCTGCTGCTGCGCCCCCGGATGGTCAAGGGGATCCGGCCCACGACGGTCGGGCGCATCAAGGTGATGGTCGCGCCCCAAGTTGAACTGACCGTCAGCCGTGCCATGACCCCCCGTGCGCGGGAATGCGTCCGGGCTGCGACCTTGTAACGCGCACACCGCTTTGGCGCTGCACCACCCGCCGCCACCCCCACCCCAGCGCCCCCGCCAGGAGCAGCCAGCCGATGGGGGAGCGCGCGGCGATGCGGAGATCCTGCCCGGAGGGGATGGCGCCGAAGAGCAGGTTGGCGAGGAGGAACCCCATGCCGACTTCGGGCCAGCCCAGGACCGGACTCCCGCCCAGGCGCCACAGGAACAGGCCATAGGCCGCGGGCAGCAGCAGGAGCGGGGCGAGGCCGATGAAGAAGGCGTTGTACCAGTGGAGGTTCGCGAGGGCCACGGCGCCCAGCACGAAACCCCGCCCCTCCCGCCGCGGGAGCACGGTGAAGCGGACGGGGCGGCCGTTGAGCAGGTGCCCCACCGTCCAGTGGCAGAGTTCGTGGCAGAGCGTTCCGGGCAGCGCCAGGAGCGAGAAGAGCCAGAAGGACCGCCGGGCCTGGCTGAGCAGCCAGAGCAGGGCCGCGGTGCCCACCAGATACCCCAGCACGACCCCGCGACTCGCCGTCCCAAACCCCCAGGAAAAGTCCATCGCCGCCGCTGCCTCCCCCTCCATTGGACCACCTCACCAGGGCGGTGGCCCAACATCTGCGCCCATGGGGACGCCGCGTGAACGGAGGACGGGCCCCATCAGAATGAAGGGCTGGTCCCTGCATTCTGATGGGGCCCCGCATCGCGATTTGCTGGCGGCCTTGGTCGCGTCTCACGATCCTGCTGTCCTTTCAGGCGGTTAGTGGCCTCGCCCTGTTCGGCATGGAAGCTGCTCCAAGACCGCGAATGAATCGGCAGCATCGAACGCCGAGGGTGGTGAAGAGGGGTCGGGTCGACAGCTGCGACTCGTCCCTCTTCCCCGCTGTCGGACACCACCACAGAGGAGCGCGCGATGAAGTGGGACCAGATCACGGGGCAGTGGCACCCATGGGTGAGCGGAGCCACGTCAACGTGGGCCAAGCTGACCGATGACGATCTCAAGCAGGTCGCCGGCAAGAAGGCGCAGCTGGTGGGCAAGCCCCAGGCGGGCCATGGCCTCCTCCGGGACAAGGCCGAAAGGCAAGTCGACGCCTGGACCGCCCAGATCAGGTCGGAACCCCAAGGCAAGGTCTGAGTTCCGATGGGAACGGAATTCACCGTCGCCGAGTACCTGCTGAGCCGACTGAAACAGCTCGGCGTGGATCATCTCTTTGGCGTGCCCGGCGATTTCGTCCTGGGCTTCTTGAATCAGGTGCTGAAGAGCGACCTGAAGTACGTCGGCACCTGCAATGAACTCAACGCTGCCTATGCCGCCGATGGCTATGCGCGCATCCGCGGCCTGGGTGCATTCGCGACGACCTTCGGTGTCGGAGAACTCAGTGCCATCAACGGCGTCGCGGGAGCCTTCGCTGAACATGTACCCGTCGTGGCGATCACCGGTTCGCCTGCGACCAGGAATTTCAGGACCCGACCCCTGTTGCACCACACCCTGGGCGACTATCAGATCCCTCTGAGAATGTACGAACACATCACAGCTGCCTCGACCCAACTCGCCTCGGGAGCCACCGCCCCGGCAGAGATCGACCGGGTGCTATCCGCCTGCCTGTCTCAGCAACAACCGGTGTACATCAGCCTGCCTTCCGATGTCGTGCTGATGAAATGCCAGCGTCCCGGTGATTTCCCTTCCCCGCCACCCCGCCCCGGTGATCCGGCGGCGCTTCAGGAGGCGATCAGGGAAGCGCTTGTCATGGTGAATCTGGCCGAGAAACCCGTCGTGATCGGGGGTGTGGAGTTGATCCGGTTCAAACTCCAGAAGGAATTCGCCGCCTTGCTGGACAAGACCGGTTTCCCCTACGTGACGATGATGCTTGGCAAGACCCTTCTGCCTGAATCCCATCCCCATTTCCTGGGGTTGTTCGAGGGGGATCGAAGTCGGGAATATGTCAAGAATCGGGTCGAGTCTGCTGACTGCATTCTGCAAGTCGGCGCCTTGATGACCGATTTCAATACCGGTGGATTCACGACCAACCTGGATGAGTCGAAGACGATCAACGCCAACCTCGACCATATTAAAATCAAAAATCATTACTACGAAAATGTGGACCTGGGGGATTTCATCACCGGGTTGACGGAACAGCTCTCCCTGCGGGATCCCGCGACGCTGGACATACGGTGTGCTGCCGAGGCCTGTGAACATCGGCACACCGAGCCGTACCAGCACAACGCATCCAGGCCATTGACCGTCAAACGTTTTTTTGATCGCATGAGTCATTTTATAAAAGCCAATTCGATCGTCGTTGCCGAAACAGGCGTGTCTCTTTTCAGTGCTGCGGAAATGCTGATGCCGGAGGGAGCCACCTTCCTTGGTCAAACCTTCTACGGATCGATCGGCTATTCCGTCGGGGCCACCCTGGGTTCCGGCATGGCCGCGCAGGACAGGCCGGTCGTGCTGTTTGTGGGGGATGGCGCCTTCCAGGTCACGTGTCAGGATCTCTCGACGATGATCCGGTACCGCCTGAAGCCGATCATTTTCCTCTTGAATAACGATGGATACACGATCGAGCGGGTC
>JAJZQW010000063.1 GCA_021802985.1 Acidobacteriota bacterium
ATGAGGGCGGTCGAGCGCACCCTCTGCCAGGGACTGCGAGGCCTGGAGGCCGACCATGCACGAACCCAGTCGTTTGCCGGGTTCAGTTGGATCACTTCTATTTCATTGAACGCAACTTAGTATGAGGCCCTGTGGATCCGGTGAGGCCGATGGGGCCCTGGGGACCAAGGGCACCTGTGGCGCCGGTGAGGCCTGTCGCGCCCGTCAAGCCGATGAGACCCTGGGGCCCCGTGGCACCGGTGAGGCCCGTCGCGCCCGTCAAGCCGATGAGGCCCTGAGGCCCTGGAGCGCCGGTGGACCCGGTCAGTCCGATGGGACCCACCATGGACATACCCAAGAGACCCGACCAATCCGTGCCCACCTTGGGCCCATAGAGCAGGTGGTTGGTCGTGTCGAGGTAGAAGTCCCCGGGCGATCCAGCGACACCGGTAAGGCTGGGGCTTCCGGCGCCATTGAGGACAGTTTTCCCGTCCAGACCATTGGTTCCCGGCAGTCCCTGCGGACCCGTGGCACCGGGACTGCCCATCAGGCCAGGCAACCCTTGGGGCCCGGTCGCGCCGGTTGCTCCCGCCGGCCCCTGGGGACCCACTGGCCCGGGCGTGCCCGCCACCGCGGATGGGATCCACTTGCTTCCGTCGAATACCAGAGCCTGGCCTGAGGTGGGAGGCGCGGTCCTCAGGTCCAGGGGAAGGCCCTGGAGATTCATCACCAGCGTCGCGTTCTGCGTACCCCCAATATCGCCTTGGAACGCTCCGATCAGTTCCCAGGCGCTGCGGGCCTGGAAGGCCGGAATGATGTCCACATCCGGCGTCATGGTCGTCCCGCCGACCGTAATCCGCAGGCGCAGGTTGGCACGACTGAAGGCCACCGCCGTGATCGAGGGCATGCCCGTGGACCCCAGGACAACGCCATAGAGTCCGGCATCGACGTTGAGGGTCTGGTTGCCGGAATTCCAAAGCTCCAGGCCCGAAGGATCGAGGATCGAGAACGTGAACACCCGCGAGCCGGTGACGGGGATGGCGCCCTCCACCAACCGCCCCTGGTAGGCCACCTGGGGCACAGGGGTGGCATCCACGGTTTGTTGGGCGCGGGAGGGCCTCGTGACCACGGCCATGAGGCCGATGATCAATGCCGAGATCGGAAAGAAAATGGGGTTTCGCATGGGGGATGGCCTTGAAGTTGACCTGTGTGGAAACAGGCCGTCAGGGAATGGCCGCGTCAACGGGCCGGGGGAAGGTAGAATCCGTGGCGTACCTGGACCGTTCCGGTCACATCGGCAACGGTGAGGGCGGGCAGGGGTTCACCCGCCACTGCATCGTTCTTGATGGAGCCATCGGCCGAGGCCTGGATCTGACCGAAAGCCTGGACCACCCCCAGGCTCAGGGGGCTCGGGACCAGAGCCGGCCCGGTGGTGAAGGTCCAAACGTAGTCGCTTGGCGCGGGTGGGGGCGCCTGATTGCCCGACAAGGCATGGCCGGCCGTGTCCGTGACGGTATCGACGATGGTGGCGGTGAAGGTCGTATCGCCCGGCAGGCTGAAGGTGGGGGTGAAGGTGGCGGTTCGCGCGGCGTAGGTCACGGTTCCCGCGACGGCCGTGGCACCCGGCCCCCTCACCGTGAAGCTTGCCGGGGTGAGGGTCGCGAAGGCCATATCCGCTGTGAACGTGGCGGTGATGAGCGTACCGGTGGAGACACCCGTCAGGGCCGGAACGGTCGTGGCCGGCACGGTGACCGTCACTCTGGGACCGATGGTCTCCACCTGGGTGACTTCCCCGTTCCAGCCCAGGATCGGATCCCGGCTTCCGGTGCATCCCAGACCCAGGACAGCCCCGAAGAGGGCCATGATCCGCATCGACTGCATGGCCAACCCAGCCGGGTGTCGAATGGCGACGCATCGAACACAATCCATGTGGGTACCTTTTCCTACAGATTCCGCCGCCGTTATCGAGCCACCCGGAATAACAAAATCCGGGTTCCCCAAGTGCGGATCGAAACAGAGCAAGTACCAAGCCATTTTACTTGTTCATTATTTTCTTTATTTACACACATTTCAAATATCCACACTTGGAGCCGATCCAATCAAAATGGGATACGAACTCCTCCGATTTGACAGGGCCTACCGAGCGTTCGGCCTTCGGGTTGCTGCATACCATTCGTGCCTTCGGGACCATCGACCGCATCATTCCCTTCGATTTGAGACAGGGGATGCCGAGGGCCGGGGCCGATTTTCAAAGTGGGGTGTGGTCGCCCAAGGGACGCGGCCAGCCCTTGCGCAAAGGGGTATGCACCCCATCCTGGATACCACCCCCGGGGTGCGCGATGGGTGTCAGTCCACCCGATGGTCTTGATTTTAAAAATCCCGATTCGACCGTCCTCTAGACCCAACCCCCATGGCTCCACCCCCGGACCTGCGGTTCGCTCAAGCGCCGTCCTGGAGGTGGAACATGACCTTGCATCTTGGAAAGGCTCCTCGAACCCATCGAACAGCGGTCCTGAAAGGCCCTCCCCTCCACCCAAGCGCCAGGAAGGGCCAACCCACCGTGGCGGTGCTTCCCATTCTGGACCTGCGCCAGGAAGGCATTGAATCGCACCTCACCGAGGGAATGGCCGACGAGATCCTCCAGACCCTGAACCGGGTGGAGGGCCTCCGGGTGATCTCCCGGACCACCTCCTTCCTCTACGGAGGATCGACCCTTTCCCTGGCCGAGGTGGGGCGCCGCCTCCATGCGGACACCATCCTGGCGGGCTCACTGCTGAAACAGGACGGGCACCTGGCCCTGAAGGCGGAGCTCGTTGAAGTGGCCTCGGGTCGGATGACCTGGTCCAAGACCTATGACTTCGAGCGGAAGGATCTCTTCGCGACCCTGGAGGACGTGACTGGATGTGTCGCGTCCGCGATGCACCGCACTGCGCCCATCCGGCCGGGGCATGCGGTGGATCTGGAAGCCTACGAGTACTACCTGCGGGGCCGACAGTACTACTTCCGGTTCAACCGCCAGGGCATGGGCTTCGCGGCCCAGATGTTCCGGCGTTCCCTGGACATCGACCCGAACCATGCCCGCGCCTGGGCCGGACTGGCCGACTGCGCCGCCTATTCCTACATCTACATCGAGCGCACCGAACCCCAGCGGGAGCTGGCCGAATCCTGCAGCCGGAAGGCCCTGGAGCTGGACCCGGAGCTGGCCGAGGCCCACGCCTCCCGGGGCGTGGCGCTGTCCGCCGCCGGGCTCGCCGAGGAGGCCGAGGACGCCTTCGAGACGGCCCTCAGGCTGGACCCGAACCTGTACGAGGCCGCCTACTTCTACGCCCGCCACTGCTTCGCCGCGGGGAAACCGGAACGGGCCGTCGAATACTTCGAGTGGGCCGCCGCCCTCCGCCCCGAGGATTTCCAGGCCATCCTGCTCGTGGCGCAGGTCTACCACAGCCTGGGGGTGGAAGACGAAGCCGAGCGGGCCCGGAGGCAGGGGCTGGCCCTGGTGGAAGAGCGGTTGGCACGCGTTCCCGACGATGTGCGCGCCCGCTACCTGGGGGCCAACGCCCTCGTGGCCCTGGGCGAGCGGGAGAAGGGTCTCGCCTGGGCCCGCATGGCCCGCAGCATGGATCCGGACGATCCCATGCTGCTCTACAACCTGGGCTGCATCCACGCCCTGGCCAACGATCCCGACGAGGCACTGGACTGCCTGGAACAGGCCGTGGCGGCCGGACTCACCCAGAAGAACTGGTTCCTCCACGATGGCGATCTCGATGCCATCCGCACCCACCCGCGGTTCCAGCGGCTCATGGACATCCTGGCCGGTTGAAGGCCGGTTCCGACTCACATGCTCCGCGACAGCAGGGCCTCGGGAATCTCCCGCAGCAGGTCGCCGGTGGCGGCATCGCCTGACACGGCCGCCAGGTGGGCCACCGCATTCCGCGAAGCCTTCATGGCCAGGTCGCGGGTCTCGGCCAGGGCGTCGTGGCGCGCAATGAGGGTCCGCAGAGACTGCTCTTCAACTTCGGGGATGGGCACTTCCTCGCCCCGGTCCCAGATGGTCCGGATGAGGGAGCGCACCTCGTCCGGGGCCTGGGCGAGCAGGGTGAGCATGGGCAGGGTGAGTTTGCCCTCGCGCAGATCGCTGAAGGCCGGCTTGCCCAGCTGCTCGCTGGTGGCGGTGTAGTCCAGGAGGTCGTCCACCAGTTGGAAGGCCCGGCCGATCTCCAGGCCGTACTCCCGCATGGCGTGGCATTCGTCCTGGCTCCGCCCGGTGAGGACCGCGCCCGTCTCGGTGCAGCCGCTGAACAGCAGGGCCGTCTTCCGCTCCTGGATGTCGAAGTAGTCCTTGCGGCTGGTGTCCAGCTTGAAGAGCACATCGTTCTGGATGAGTTCGCCCTCGATCATGCGGGTGGTGACTTCCGCGAAGATCTCCATCATCCGCCAGCTCCGCCCGGCGATGGCTTCGCTCATGGCCACCAGGTAGAGCAGGTCGCCGAAGAGCACGGTCAGGGTGTTGCCCCAGAGGCGGTTGAGGGTGGGCATCCCGCGGCGGAGCTGGGCGTGGTCGATGACATCGTCATGGACCAGGGTGGCCGTGTGGATCAGTTCGAACACGGCGCCGAAGCGCACATCCTCGTCATTGGGGACGCCGCAGAACCGCGACGACAGCATCACCAGGGCGGGACGGAGGCGCTTGCCCTGCCCTCCCCGCACGTGGTCCGCCAGCTTCTGGACCACCTCCACGTCGCTCTGGAGGATGCGCTGCAGCTCCGCCTCCACCCCCGCCAGCTTCGGTGCGATGGGAAGGAAGTAGCGGGAAAGGTCCAGTCGGCTCAAGGTCAGCCCCGATAATTCGTGAACTGCAGATCGAGGCCCTGGTCGTCCTTCTTGAAGAGGGCAATGACCTCCTGCAGATCGTCCCGGCTCTTGCCGCTCACCCGGAGCTGATCGCCCTGGATGCTGGCCTGGACCTTGATCTTGGCGTCCTTCACCGCCTTGATGAGCCCCTTGGCCTTCTCCACCGGAATCCCCTGCTGGATGGTGACCTCCTGGCGCACACTGCCCTTGGCGGCGGGATCGATCTTGCCGTAGACCATGCTCCGGATGCTCACGCCGCGCTTGTGGAGCTTGGTCTGCAGCACGTCGATGACGGCCTTCAGCTTCACTTCGTCATCGCTGGTCAGCACAAGCACCTTGTCGTCCTTCAGCTCGATCTTCGAGACCGAGCCCTTGAAGTCGTACCGCTGGCCGATCTCCTTCATGGCCTGGGACAAGGCGTTCTTTACCTCGTCCAGATCCACCTTGCAGACCACGTCGAAGGAACATTCGCTGGCCATCCTGCCCTCCCATATCAGACTGTCCTATAGCCTAACCGGATCAACCCTCCAGGCGCCGGAGCAGGTCTGGCCAGCCCTGCCACTGGCTGAGGAGCTGGAAGGCGGATGGGACGAGGGCGAGGGGTCGAGTCCCTCGGGGTGCCGGTGCAACAGCCGCATCAGTACCTCGGCACCGAAGGGTCGAGGCGGCTGTAGGCATCGATGCCCCCAGCCAAGTGGGCCACATCCTGGAACCCGAGGTCTCGGAGGATGGCCAGGGCGTACCGGCTGCGCACCCCGTGATGACAGTAGGCCGCCACCGGCCGCCAGGGATCCAGTTCCCCGGCACGGTGGGCCAGCTGGCCCAGGGGAATGAGCCGGGCCCCGGGCAGGCGGGCTAGGTCGTACTCCCAGGGCTCGCGGACATCCAGGATCTGCACCTGATCCGGATCCAGGCCCCGATAGGCCTCGGGTGGAAGGTTCATGCCGGCCTCAAACACGGACAGGCTCCTCGCCTCCGAGCACCCGGCCGCAGACATGGTGGACGATCATGTCCAGGGCGGTGCGATTCTCCACCCCTGTGGGGACGATGAGATCCGCCCACCGCTTGCTCGGTTCCACGAACTCGAGGTGCATGGGCCGCACGCTCTGCTCGTACTGTTCCATGACGCTCTCCAGGCTCCGCCCGCGCTCCCGGGTGTCCCGCCGGATGCGGCGCAGAATCCGGATATCGGCATCCGTATCCACGAAGATCTTCACGTCCAGTTGCTCCCGCAGCTCGGGCAGTGCGAAAAGCAGCAACCCCTCCAGGATGACCACCTGGCCGGGCGGAACGGGGTCCTCCCAGCCGGTGCGATCGGACTGGGTGAAGTCGTAGCGCGGCTTGCGGATCGGGAGCCCCTGGTGCAGCGAGGACAGATGAGCGGCCATCAGCTCCAGGTCGAAAGCGTGGGGATGGTCCCAGTTGATGGGAAGGCCGCCGAACCGGCCCTTCACCACCTCGAGGGGCGCGTAATAGGCGTCCATATCCAGGAGGAGCGGCGCCACGCCTCGCCGGCGCAGGCGCTTGACCAGTTCCGCGGCCACGGAGGTCTTTCCGCTTCCGGACCCCCCCACGATGCCCACCAGCATGGGTCTGTCCGACATGACCGCCTCCCCTCATCCATCCTACTTCAAGCGGGGCGGCCGCTCTGCTATGGTTCGGCCATGACCAGGGCCCGCTTCGCTCCCATCCCCGCCTTGCTGGTGCTGTTGGCTGGATGCAGTTCCGAGGATCCGCGCCTGCCCGGGAACCTGTACGAAGAGGCCCGCAAGCTGAACCTGGAGGGGCGGAGCCTTGAAGCCCGCGCCATGATGCGCCAGCTGACCCAGCGCTACCCCGACAGCGACGCCGCCCAGCAGGCCAGGCGCGACCTCTTCCTCCTCGATGCCTTCGTGGCCCGGGACGACTCGGATCGGCGAAAGCAGGTGCGTGCGTCCATGAAACGCATCACCGATGCCCTCATCCGCTACAAGGAGAAGAAGGGGGAGTATCCGTCCAGCCTGCAAGAGTTGGTGCCTGATTACCTGGATCAGGTACCCGAGACCCCCTGGCGCCACCCCTTCTTCTACCGGTCCTTCGTGTCCAAGCCCATCGAGGATGTCCCGATGAAGCGCGGCCCGGCCCGCCAACGCTTCAATACCAAGCTCGACAGCTATTACCTGGCCTGCCTCGGCACCGACCTCAAGCCCGGCGGCGAAGGCGCCGCCGCGGACATCCTCCTCGCCAACGGTGAACCCATCGAGGAGAAGGCGTTCCCGCCCGTGCCGCAGCCGCAGCCCTTACGGTAGTCCTCAGCCTCGAGTCTTCAGTGGCGCCGCGGCTTGCGCCGCAGCGGTAGTTAAGATGGCCGCGGTGAACATCCATTCAACCTGATGTGCCGCTCAAAACGATCGTTCGTGACTCGAGAGGTGCGTCCTTGAATGCCCGCCTCGTCCTGCTCCCGCTCGTCTGGATAGCCTTGGGACAACTGGAGAATCCAGACAAGGTCAAACCCGGTGTGATCCTGTCCCAGTAGATGCCACGGGTTCGACGATGCGAATACGGCAAGAACAGGGAAGGGCGACAAAGGCGCCCTTCCTAACGCTGCGGCGGAAGCCGCAGCGCCACTGAATACTCAAGACTGAGGGCTGAGCACCTATTTCACCCCCCAATCCAGAATCACCTTCCCGCTCTGCCCGCTGCGCATGGCATCGAAGCCCTTCTGGAAGTCGTCGATGCCGAAGCGGTGCGTAATGACGGGGGTGATATCCAGGCCGGACTGGATCATGGCGGCCATCTTGTACCAGGTCTCGAACATCTCGCGGCCGTAGATGCCCTTGAGGATCAGCCCTTTGAAGATCACCTGGCTCCAGTCCACGGCACAGTCGCCGGGGAGGATGCCCAGCAGCGCCACGCGGCCGCCGTGATGCATGGCCTCCAGCATGGATTCGAAGGCGTTGCGGTTGCCGCTCATCTCCAGGCCCACGTCGAAGCCCTCGGTCATGCCGAGCTCCTTCATGACCGCCGGCAGGTCCTTCTCCTTGGGATTCACGGCCAGGGTGGCGCCCATCTTCCGGGCCAGGGAGAGGCGGTACTCGTTCACATCGGTGATGACGACGTTGCGGGCGCCCACATGCTTGGCGATGGCCACGGCCATGATGCCGATGGGGCCCGCGCCCGTGATCAGCACATCCTCGCCCACCATGTCGAAGCTCAGCGCCGTGTGGGCCGCGTTGCCATAGGGATCGAAGATGGAGGCCACCTCGTCCGGCACGTTGTCCGGCACCTTGAATACGTTGAAGGCCGGGATGGAGAGGTACTCCGCGAAGGAGCCCGTGCGGTTGACGCCCACGCCCACCGTGTTGCGGCAGAGGTGGCGCTTGCCCGCGCGGCAGTTCCGGCAGTGGCCGCAGGTGATGTGGCCCTCGCCACTCACGCGATCGCCAGGATGATAGCCCTCGACCTCCGCCCCCACCGCCTCGATGATGCCGAAGTACTCGTGGCCCACCACCATGGGCACGGGGATGGTCTTCTGCGCCCACGCGTCCCAGTTGTAGATGTGGACATCGGTGCCGCAGATGGCGCTCTTGTGGACGCGGATGAGCACGTCGTTGGGGCCCACTTCCGGCATGGGAGCCTCGCCCATCCAGATGCCTTCCTCGCGCTTGGACTTCACCAGAGCTTTCATAGACCCCTCCAACCGCACCATTGGATCACCAAGGCATCAGGAGACCAAGCACCCTTCGGGAAGACTTGACCTTTGTCGGACCCGGCCGATAAGGTCTGCAGACCGGAACCTCCCTTGTCGACCCCCTCCCTGGTGCGGCAGTCCAACCGCGACCATAATCGCTCCCCTCGCGCGGATCGCGCGTGGGCCGGAGTGGGCGTCACCTAGATACACGAAGCCCTCCGAACCACCCCCGATCCGCGACCGCGGCTCGGGGGTTTTCTTTATCCACTCGGGAGTCCCCTCTACGACGAGGCCCACCCGAAGGATTTCCTCAACCGGATGAACGGCATCTTCGCGTTCGTGCTGCACGATCCCAAGCGCGAGACCTTCCTCATCGCCCGGGACCCCATCGGCGTCGTGCCCCTCTACGTGGGCTGGGACCGCCAGGAGAACCTCTATGCCGCCTCGGAGATGAAGGCCCTGGTCGGCCACTGCGAGCGGATCCGCGAGGTGCCCCCCGGTCACTATTTCCTGGGCCATGAAGCGGAGAAGGGCTTCCAGCGCTACTACGAGCCCGCCTGGGCCGATCCGGACACCCTGCCCGACCGGCCCTACGATCCCGCGGCCCTGCGGGAGGCCCTGGAAGCAGCCGTGCGGCGGCAGCTCATGTGTGACGTGCCCTACGGTGTGCTGATCTCCGGGGGCGTGGATTCCTCGCTGATCGCGGCCCTGGCCGCGCGGCACCGGGAGGGGCGCGTGGAGGAGGACGAGCGGTCCCCGGCCTGGTGGCCCCGGCTCCACTCGTTCGCCATCGGTCTGGAGGGCGCGCCGGACCTGGCACCCGCCCGCCGGGTGGCGGACCACATCGGCGCCATCCACCACGAAATCCACTTCACCGTGCAGGAGGGCCTGGATGCCCTTTCCGATGTGATCTACCACTTGGAGACCTTCGACCTCACCACCATCCGGGCCTCCACGCCCATGTACCTCCTCATGCGGAAGATCCGGGCCATGGGCATCAAGATGGTGCTGTCCGGCGAAGGCGCCGACGAGATCTTCGGCGGCTACCTGTACTTCCACAAGGCGCCGGACGGCGCGGAGCTGCATCGGGAGACGGTCCGGAAGCTCCAGAAACTCCACCTCTACGACTGTGCCCGGGCCAACAAGGCCAGCGCCGCCTGGGGCGTGGAGGCCCGCGTGCCCTTCCTGGACCGCGAATTCCTGGACGTGGCCATGGGCCTGGATCCCGCCCTCAAGCTGCCCCACAACGCCGACCGGCCCCGGCCCATCGAGAAGTACCCGCTCCGCAAGGCCTTCGAAGGCTACCTGCCGGAGGACATCCTCTGGCGCCAGAAGGAGCAGTTCTCCGATGGCGTGGGCTACGCGTGGATCGATGGCCTGAAGGCCGCCGCCGAGCGGGAGGTCACGGACGGCATGCTGCGCGGCGCGGGAGAGCGGTTTCCCGTGAAGACGCCGGAGACCAAGGAGGGCTACCTGTACCGGCAGCTCTTCGAGCACCACTTCCCCTCATCCACCGCCGTGAATTGCGTCCCCTTCGAACGGAGCGTGGCCTGCAGCACCGCCACGGCCCTGGCCTGGGATGCGGCCTTCCAGGCGAGTGCCGATCCCTCTGGCCGGGCCGTGGCGGACGTGCACCGCGAGGGCCGGGCGTAGCGGGAAGAAGCCCCAGACCAGGCCCGCGCGGTATCATGGCCGCGCCCCCCGAGGCGGAACCGACCATGAGCACTCCCAAGCAATCACGCGCCTTTCCCCGGATCCCCATCGGTTACCGGGTGAAAGTGGTCACGGATGACCAGATCATCGCCTACGCCTCGGCCCGCAACGTGAGCATGGGGGGCCTCCTGTTCGAACCCACCCCGGCCCTGCCCGTGGGCCGTTCCTGCGGCATTGCCATCTTCTTGATGAACCAGGAGACCGGAAAGCGCATCGTGGCCCGGGGGATCGTGGTCCGCAGCGACAGCCACGGCACGGCCATCCAGTTCACGAAGGCCCTGGAGAACGACAGCCGTACATTCCTGGAGGCCCTGGTGCACTCCCACACGCCCGAGGAGGATCCCGCCTTGGGGACGGACATGGGGGCCTGCGGATGACGGTTCCACCCGAAGCGCCCACGGCCGGACCCGTCGATGCCCTGGCCCGTCTGCAGGCCTACGTGCGCCCAGGGGCCCAGGCGCCCCTCGCCCGGGTGGAGGACTGGCAGCCCCCCGCCTTCGAGGATTACGAAGCGTTGAAGGACTGGCTCAAGGAGTCCGTGCTCACCGCCAGGCTGTACGAGGGCTTCCCTGACGGCCGGTGGACCATCGAATTGCTGCTCAAGGAGCAGGTGCCGGGGACCACGTACCGCATTGTGCTGTGACCCCTGGCGCAGCCATCCCTACTTGATGACGCCCAGCTCCCGGCCCACCTTGGCGAAGGCGGCGATGGCGTGGTCCAGGTCCTCGCGGCTGTGCCCGGCCGACATCTGGGTGCGGATGCGCGCCTGGCCCTGGGGCACCACGGGAAAGAAGAAGCCGATGACATAGACCCCTTCGTCCAGCAGCTTCGAGGCAAAGGCCTGGGCCAGGGGCGCGTCGTAGAGCATGACGGGGATGATGGGATGCTCGCCGGGCAGGAGCTTGAAGCCCAGCTTCTCCATGCCAGCGCGGAAGTGACGGCTGTTCTCGCGGAGGCGCGTCCGCAGCTCGCCGCCCTGCTCGAGCATGTCCAGCACGTGCAGGCTGGTGGCCACGATGGTGGGAGCCAGGGTGTTGGAGAACAGGTAGGGGCGGCTCTTCTGCCGCAACCACTCGATGACCGGCTGGCTGGAGGCCACGTAGCCGCCGCTGGCGCCGCCCAGGGCCTTGCCGAGGGTGCCGGTGAGGATGTCTACCCGGCCCATGACCCCGTGGTGCTCGTGGGTGCCGCGACCGTGCTCACCGGTGAAGCCCACGGCGTGACTGTCGTCCACCATGACCATGGCCCCGTGCTTCTCCGCGAGGTCGCAGATCTCCGGCAGCTTGGCGATGTAGCCGTCCATGCTGAAGACGCCGTCCGTGACCACCAGCTTGAAGCGGCAACCGGCGGCGGCCTTGAGCTGGGCGTCGAGGTCGGCCATGTCGCTGTTGGCGTAGCGGAAGCGCTGGGCCTTGCAGAGGCGGACGCCGTCGATGATGGAGGCGTGATTGAGGGCGTCGCTGATGATGGCGTCCTCCTCGCCCAGCAGGGGCTCGAAGACGCCGCCGTTGGCATCGAAGCAGCTGGAGTAGAGCTGGGTGTCCTCCATGCCCAGGAAAGCGCTGATCTTGGCCTCCAGCTGCTTGTGGATGTCCTGGGTGCCGCAGATGAAGCGCACACTGGAGAGGCCGAAGCCGTACTTCGGCAGGGCTGCCTCGGCCGCCTTCACCAGCTCCGGGTGGTTGGCCAGGCCCAGGTAGTTGTTGGCGCAGAGGTTGATGACCTTCTTGCCACTGGTTTCCACCCAGGCGCTCTGGGGGCTCGTCATCACGCGCTCGGTCTTGTAGAGCCCGGCCTCGCGGAGCTTCTCGATCTCGGAATTCAGGTGGTTCAGGAAGCCAGGATTCACGGCGGGTCCCCTTTCGGCACGATTGTGTCACCATCGGAGCCCGAACCGAACCTGCAGAAGGAATCCCATGCGCCGCCCCATCCTTTCCGTCCTCCTGGTTCCCGCCGCGCTGCTCAGCCTCGCCTGCAGTTCCAAGCTCGAACGCAGCAAGGCCGAGGACCTGCTCCGCAAGGCCTACCCGGTGGTGGTGCCCGTGACCGTGCCCGAGCAGGCCTCCGCCGAAAAGGGTAGCCCGGAGGCCCTGCGCCTCCAGACGCTCAAGGAGAACCTGGACAAGAGCGGCTGGTTTGACAGCACCCGGTCGGAGGCGGGCGGACGCGAGGCCTACACCTTCCGCCTGAAGGCCGATGCGCCCAAGACCATCACGGCCGCGCCCAAGGGCTTCCAGTTGCCGGCGGCCGAGGCCCAGTTCGTGAAGGCCCTGCGCATGGAGCCCACCCGCGAAGGCGCCCGCGTGACCTACCAGATCCGGCTGGCCAACCCCACGGCCCAGTTCCCCCTGTTCCTGGCCCTCCACCCGAAGGCCGCCCTGGGCTCCACCAAGGAGCGCCACGCCACCTTCGAGCGGAACGGCGGCCGTTGGGAGCTGACCGGCACCGACGAGGCCTTCCGCAAGGCGGAGTGAGGAGTGACGGCCGTAACACCCTCGTTACTTGGGCATGCCCCTGGGCTCCTGTAGCCTGGAGATATCGAGGTCCCCTTGGAACACAGTCGTGCCTTCCGCTTCCGCCGGTTCTTGAACTGGTTCCCCCTGGGCCTGACCTATGCGGCCATGTACATGGGCCGCTACAACTTCAACATCGTGAAGGCCGACATCGGGCGCATGTACCATCTGGACATCGCGCAGATGGGCCTCATCGCCACGCTGGGCTTCTGGACCTACGGGCTATCGGTGGCCCTCACCGGGCCCCTGGCGGACCGCATCGGCGGACGGAAGGCCATCCTCTACGGCGCCCTGGGCGCGGCGGTCCTGAATCTCGCGGTCGGCCTGATGTTCCTGGGGGGCTACACGGCCAAGCTCATGGTCAGCCTGAGCCTGCTCTGGAGCATGAACATGTTCTTCCAGAGCCTGGGCGCGCTGTCCGTGGTGAAGGTGAACAGCACCTGGTTCCACGTGGAGGACCGCGGCGTCTTCGGCGGAATCTTCGGCATCATGATCTCCTCGGGCTATTTCCTGGCGGTCTCTGCGGGCGCGTTCATCCTCAGCCGGCTGGCCTGGTACTGGATCTTCCTCGTCCCCAGCCTGGCGATGGCCCTGATGTTCGTGGTGGACCTCTACCTGGTCCGCAACCGCCCCAGCCACGCCGGCTTCCCTGACTTCGACACCGGGGATGGATCCCGCGCCCAGGATGCCGAGGACGCGCCCATGCCCTTCCGGGATCTCATGCGGACGGTCTTCCGCAACCCCATCATCGTCTCGCTCATCTTCGCCGAGTTCTGCACGGGCTTCGTCCGCCAGGGCGTGATGCTCTACTTCACCGAGTACCTCGGGGCGCTGTACAGCCTGTCGAACAAGGCGGCCCTGTTCCGCTGGACCGGCGTTTCCTTCATGTTCGGCGGCATCTTCGGCGGCCTGCTCTGCGGCTGGATGAGCGACAAGTTGTTCCAGTCGCGCCGCCCGCCCGTGGCCTTCCTCTTCTACCTGGTGCAGGTGGTCATGCTTGTGCTGCTGGGCCTTTCCCTGGGCCGGGGGACCCACGGGGGTCAGATCTGGGCCGTGGTCCTGCTGGGCCTCACGGCCATGTTCATCTTCGGCGTCCACGGCATGCTGACGGGCACCGCCTCCATGGACTTCGGTGGGCGCAAGGCCGCGGCCACCGTGGCGGGCGCCCTGGACGGCATCCAGTACATCGGTTCAGGCCTCACGGGGATCGGGCTCGGCTCCATCCTCAAGACCTATGGCTGGGATGGCGTGGCTGCCCTCGGTCACACCGCCACCAACGCCTGGGTCTGGGTGGGCTGCATCATCCCCTTCAGCCTCATCGGGGCCTTCATCATGACCCGCCTCTGGAATGCCCGGGCCGGCGCCGGGGCGCACTGAAGGACATCTGATACTAAGTTGCGTTCAATGAAATAGAAGTGATCCAACTGAACCCGGCAAACGACTGGGTTCGTGCATGGTCGGC
>JAJZQW010000064.1 GCA_021802985.1 Acidobacteriota bacterium
GTGGCCTACCACGAGGTGGTGGTGGTGGACATCATCGGCCTCATCGACACCACGCACACCAAGTACACCGTGACGCTCACCGGCAACGAGCCCCAGATCCTCAAGGAACTGGCCTACACCCGGGACAACATCTCCGTGAAGAACTTCGCCGAGATGTACCACGACGCCATCACCCAGAAGGACGAGCTGCTCACCCTCTTCAACCTGGGCTACCTGGGCCTGGAGGACCGCAGCAAGGGCGAGACGCTCTTCTGGGAGGTCTGCCGCAAACTCTCCCACATCCTCACCAGCAAGACCCTGAAGTACGTACCTGAGGAGTTCCAGGATCTCAACAAGAGCCTGGCCGACAAGCTCATCGCCAACTTCAGCCTCTTCCAGAGCATGCCGGACCATTGGGCCATTGAGCAGCTATTCCCGGTCATGCCCATCCACCGCCTGAAGGAGAAGCCCGCGCTCTCCGCCACGCTCTGCGACATCACCTGCGACAGCGACGGGAAGATGGAGAAGTTCATCGACCTGAAGGATGTGCGGGACGAGATCCCCGTCCACGAACCCCGTGGGGGCGAAGCCTACTACCTGGCCTTCTTCCTCACTGGTGCCTACCAGGACATCCTGGGCATGCGCCACAACCTGTTCGGGGCCCCCAACGAGGCCCACATCGTGGTGGACGAGGACGACACCTTCAAGGTCCAGCATGTGGTCAAGGCGGACACGGTGGATCACGTGCTCCGCAGCGTCCACTACGATCCGGATGTCCTGATCCAGGGGCCGCAGACCCGGCGGAAGGCCAGTGTCAAGGGCGACGCCGCCGAAGCCCTGCGGGCCATGATGACCGAGCAGCGGAAGCTGCATACCTATCTGGAGATCTGAGGGCAGGCCTCATCAGTAGCGGATCTTGTCCGGCTTGGCCTCCCAGGCCTGGAAGACGGTCAGGGCCTCGTCCCGCATCAGCTGCACCGCCGGTAGGCTCCGTTCTTCGAGGGGGAGGGCCACTTCCCGATAGAGCCACGCGTCGTCGAACTGGATGTCGGCCGCATCGGCGCGGGTGTTGGCGAACCAGATCCGGTCCAGCCGCGCCCAGTAGATGGCCGCAAGGCACATGGGGCAGGGCTCGCAGCTGGTGAAGAGCTCGCACCCCCGCAGCTCAAAGCTGCCCAGGTTCCGGCAGGCTTCGCGGATGGCCGTGATCTCGGCGTGGGCCGTGGGATCGTGGGCGGAGGTGACGCGGTTCCAGCCCTCGCCGAGAATCAGGCCGTCCCGCACCACCACCGCGCCGAAGGGACCGCCCTCCCCCGCCTGCATGTGGCTGCGGGAGAGTTCGATGGCCCGCCGCATGAAGGGAGAGGGATCAGGGGATGGATTCACGGGGCACCTGCCAGGACAGCTTTCAATCCCACCGGGGCTCGGGTTTCTGCTTCCAGAGCCAGACGATGTAGTCCACGTTCTTGGGGGCCACGCCCAGCACCTTCAGGCGGGTCATGTTCTGGCCGCGGTGGTGCTGGGTGTGGAGGCACACCTGCATCAGCACATCGGCTACGGAAATCACGCAGGGGGGCTCGGGAAACCAGGGGACGCGCACCGTCCGGGCCAGGGCGGCGTCATCCAGGCCCCGGGCCAGGGCGGCAAACACCTCGTGGCTGGCTCGGCAGCGGGCCTTCAGGTCGTCGAACCCGGGGAGCGGGCGCTCGTGGACGGCCAGCACCTCGCCCTTGAGCACCTTCAAAAAACCCTCCTGGACATCCGTGATGTGGGCCATGCGGGTACGGAGTTCCACGTCTTCCTGCGTCCCGGAGGCGCCCCAGGCATGCAGGAAGACGGCATCCGCCCAGGCATGGTGGGCCAGGAGATCCTTCAATTGGCTGATCATGGCGGCTCCCGGACGTACCTGGATTCTACTCCGCGCCCCACCGGAGGCGGATTCGTCGGAGAATGATGACCTGAACATCCCCAGGTTCACCATCCGAAGGAGGTCCCGTGAACATCCAGCGCATCGGCATCGTCGGCTGCGGCCTCATGGGCGCAGGCATCGCCCAGTCCGCCGTGGAGGCGGGCTTCGAGGTCCGCGTGAAGGAAGTGGACGAGGCCCTGCTGGCCAAGGGCCTGGGTCGCATCCAGTCCGCCTGGGAGCGGGCCGTGACCAAGGGCAAGCTGACCGAAGCCCAGCGGACCGACCTCACCCAGCGCCTGCACGGCACCCTGGCCTTCGCCACCCTGGCGGACTGCGACCTCGTCATCGAGGCCGTCCCGGAGCGGCTCGACCTCAAGCTCCAGACCCTCGCAGAGCTGGACAAGGCACTCGGGCCCTTGGCCCTCCTCTGCTCCAACACCTCCAGCCTTTCCATCGCCCAGCTCAGCGCGGCGCTGGCGCCCACCCGCCTGCCCCGCCTGGCGGGCCTCCACTTCTTCAACCCGGTGCCCATGATGCCCCTGGTGGAGATCGTCCGGACCCTGGCCACGGCCGAGGAGACGCTCGCCGCCCTCAAGGCCTTCGTCGTCCGGCTGGGGAAGACCGCCGTCCTGGCCCCCGACGCACCGGGCTTTGTCGTCAACCGCCTGCTGGTGCCCTACCTGCTGGACGCCGTGCGCTGCGCCGAGCAGCGGTTGGCCACCGTGGAGGACCTGGACGCAGCCATGAAGCTGGGCTGCGGCCATCCCATGGGCCCCCTGCACCTGAGCGACTTCATTGGCCTGGACACCATGGTCAACGTGGCCGATGTCTTCTTCGAGGCCTTCGGCGAGCCGCGGTTCAAGGCGCCGTCCCTGCTCCGCCAGCTGGTGGCCGCGGGCCGGCTGGGACGCAAATCCGGCTCTGGCTTCTACCGGTGGGAGGGCGAGAAGCGGATGGAGCCCATGCCGCTCTAGGCGTCCGTACCAAAGCCCTTCTGTCGTAGCATGGCCCCATGCTGGACCTGATCCTCCTCCCGGCCGTCCTGCTGCTGGTCCTGGGCCTCCGGTCCGTCCGGCAGGGTGACCCGCGGCGTCACGGGTATTTCATGACCGCGGGGGTGACCCTGGTGGGCATCCGGCTGGCCCTGCCCTTCCCCTACCTGCCCCACGCCCATCGGACCCTGGGGATCGCCGTCCTGGCCTTGGCCGGCGGGACGATGCTGCTGGGGCGCTGGGCCCTCGCCTGGCGGGAGGGGCGGAGCCGTCGCGCGGCCATTCCCCGCATCCACCGGGCCGCGGGAACCCTCACGCTGATCGTCCTGGCTGTCGCCGTCGCGGCCTGGCTGCTCAGACAAGGATTCTGATCACAGCCCCAGGGTCCGGCGCACCTCGTCCATGCGGCGGCGGCTGATGGACAGACGGCCGGTGGCCAGCACCAGTTCGTCCGCCACCGTCATCTCCCGCACGGCGTCCAGGCGCACCAGGGCGTTGCGGTGGACCCGCATGAAGCCGTGGTCGGAGAGCCGCTCTTCCCAGTGGGCCAGGGTGCCATCCACCGGCAGGCGACCCTCCGGCGTCCAGGCCACACAGTCCCCGAGATCCGCCACCAGGGCCTCCACCTCCTCGGGCCGCAGCAGCCGGGTGGTGCCCTTCTTCCGCACGGGGATGCGGAGCCATTCCTTCTGCAGGGGCTCATCCTTGGGGCGGATGCGGGAAAGGGCCTGGGCCACGCCCACCCGCGAGATGGGTTTCAACAGGTAGTGCACCGCCCCGCCCGCGAAGGCTTCGATGGCGTGTTGCGGATAGGCCGTCACGAAGACCAGCGAGGGCCGCGGCTCCGGCAGCATGTGCATCAGCTCCGTACCCTTGATGCCCGGCATCTCGATGTCGAGAAACACCGCGTCCGGCTGGTGTTCCGCGATGGCCGCCAGCCCCAGCCGCCCGTTCTCCGCCGACCCCACCACCGCCACGCCTGGCAGCTCCGAAAGCAGCTCCACCAGATGCTCCCGCGCCAGCGGTTCATCCTCAATGACCACGATGCGGATCATGCCTCCCTCCAATGGAAGGAAACGCGGTGTCGCCCTTCCACCATTTCCATGCGCAGATCCGTGGGGCGCTTCAACCGCTGGCGCAGGGTTTCCAGGGCCGTGCCAGTGCCTTTGTGGACGCTGAATCCGGGGCCCGGGTCCTCCACCCAGAGATGCAGGGCACCATCCCGCCGTCCGACCCCGATGCGAACCTCCCCGCCCCGTTCCAGCGGGACCACGCCGTGCTTGATGGCATTCTCCACCAGCACCTGCAGCGACAGGGGCGGCACCTCGGCGGACTCGAATTCCTCGGGAACCTCGATGATGACCCGCAGACGGTCCCCCAGCCGCGACTGCTCGATGCCCAGGTAGGCCTCCACGAAAGCCAGCTCCTGCTTGAGGGGGATCGTTGCATGCTCGGATACGGCCAGAAGATCCCGGAAAAGCTGGGCCAAGCGTTCCGTGGTGGCCTGGGCGCCCTTGGGGTCGGCCTCGATCTGGGCGTGCAGCGTGTTGAGGGTGTTGAAGATGAAGTGGGGAGCCAATCGGGCCCGCAGCGCCTGTTGCCGGGCCTGTTCTGCCGCGAGTTTCTGCCGCTCGGCCTCCGCCCGGTGATGGGCCATACGCCGGATCAACACCATCAGGGCGAGGCTGACAAGCAGGTAGGTCGTGAAATCGACCCAGGTGGCAGGGGCAGGGCCACTTCCCGAATGGTTGACCGCCGCGCCCCCGCTGCGCCACCCGCGAACGAAATCGCCAGTTCCGGTAAGGAACTCCGCAATGGAGAGGCCCATGGCAAAGGCCCGCACCCACCCAAGAAAGCCCGGTTCCATCGCCCCCATCCCGGCCACCCAGAGCCAGGCAACCCCCATCCCGATCAAAAAGCCGACCAGGAAATCCAAATGCCAAGGAAGGGTGGGAGGCACCAGTCCGGGGATCGCATTTAGCAGCAGGAGAAGCACCAGCCAGGGCGCCACGGCTTCCAGAACCCTCAAGGCGCCAAACATCTCCCTCGAGTAATCCAGCCTGTTTCTTAGCTCTTGGAACCAAGCCATGGGGCCCTCCAGTCTCAGGCTAGAGTCCCCAGTCAGGGTCCAACGTGCAGAATCGGTGGATGGCAGGAATCAGGCATGAACGGTTCACCACGGATCCTGGACGGTCTTTCCGGCCTGGGCGTGGGCCAGGGCCTTGAGGCCAATGTCGCGGCGGACCTGCATGCCGGGCCAGTGGACG
Source organism: Acidobacteriota bacterium (assembly GCA_021802985.1). Lineage (GTDB taxonomy): Bacteria > Acidobacteriota > Holophagae > Holophagales > Holophagaceae > Geothrix. The sequence continues at coordinate 5,148 of JAJZQW010000064.1, forward strand.
GCGGGCAGCGCGGCGGCGATGGCGGCACGGGCGGCGGCCAGGTCCGATGCGACCGTGGCCAGGTTCAGCACCCGCCCACCATTCGTCAGCCATCGGCCAGCCTGCTTCCGGGTCCCCGCATGGATGAGGGTGACGGCGGGGGCCTCGAGGGTGATGGGCACACCCTTCTTCGCGCCCTCGGGATAGTCCTCGGCCGCCAGAACCACCGTGATGGCGCAGCCGGGTTTCGTCCGCAGGCTGCGTCCATCGAAACGATGGCGGGCCACCTCCAGCAACAGGGACAGCAGGTCCTCGTCCAGCAGTTGCAGGAGCACCTGGGTTTCTGGGTCGCCGAAGCGCACGTTGTATTCCAGGAGCTTCGGCCCAGCCGCGGTCCACATCACGCCCAGGAACAGCACCCCCCGGGCCGCCAGGCCATCCTTCTGGAGGCCGCGAAGGGTGGGCTCCACCAGCTCGCGGCGCATGCGCTCCACATCCTCCGGGCGCAGGAAGGGGATGGGCCCGAAGGCGCCCATGCCGCCGGTGTTGGGGCCACGATCCTCCTCGAAGATGCGCTTGTGGTCCTGGCAGGCGGGCAGCAGGGCGTAGGCGGCGTGATCGGCGTCCACATCCACGAGCACATGCAGGGAGAGTTCCATGCCCACCAGGGGCTCCTCGAACACCACGGTCTTGCTGGCTTCTCCGAACTGGCCCGCCAGGAAGGCGCGGAAGGTGGCCAGGGCCTCGGCCTCGTCCTGGGCCAGGACCACGCCCTTTCCGGCCGCGAGGCCGTCGGCCTTGAGCACGATGGGGTAGCCGTGGGGCCAGGACCGGATGAGGGCCTCGCCTTCGGCCAGGTCCATCACCGTGCGGCTGGCGGCGCAGGGGATGGCGTGGCGTTCCATGAAGGCCTTGGCGAAGGCCTTGCTCCCCTCCAGTTGCGCCGTGGCGGCGTTGTGGCCGAAGACGGGGATGCCCAGGGCCCGCACCGCATCCGCCACGCCCGCCACCAGGGGCGCCTCGGGTCCCACGATCACGAGATCCGGACGGTGGGCGGCGCACCAGCCCGCCACCACCGTCGGATTCTCCACGTCCATGAAGAGGCAGGTGCCCAGTTCGGCCAGGCCGTCGCTGCCGGGGGCCGCGACCAGCTCCAGGGGCGTGGCCGAGGCCTTGAGCTTCAGGGCCATCGCATATTCCCGGCCACCGGAGCCGAGGAGCAGAACCTTCATGGGAACCTCCGAGGCCCCCAGTATCGCAAAGGATCGGGATTCAGAAGCTCAGCGTCTCGCCCGGCTTCATCACATGGAGGCGTTTGTCCCCGGCGAAGGCCTTGCGAACCTCGGCCTCCTTGGCCAGGGGCGGGAAGGTGCCGTAGTGCATGGGCACGATGACCGAAGGGTGGAAGTACTTCTTCACCGCCAGGGCCGCCGTGACCGGATCCTCGGTGTAGGGGCCGCCGCCCACGCAGAGCAGCAGCACATTCGGGTGGTACAGCTCCTGGATGAGGGCCATGTCTCCGAAGATCCAGGTGTCCCCCGTGTGGTAGAGGCTGCGGCCATCCTTGAAGGTAAGGACAAAGCCCATGGGGCGCCCCCCAGGGGTGCTGCCGTGCATGGCGGGCACCGCATGGATGGTCACGTCGCCCACCTGGATTCGACCGCCCACGTTGCAGCCCACGGTCTGCGCATCGGGCAGGCCGAAGGTGGAGGCCAGTTCGTAGGCCGCGATCACCTTGGCGCCGCTGGCCTTGGCGATGGCCACCGTGTCGCCCACATGGTCGCCGTGGCTGTGGGTGACGAGGATGGCCGCGGGCTTGTACTTCGACAAATCCTTGTCCGCCGCGGGCGTGGCAGGGTCCTGGGTCAGGAAGGGGTCGATGAGCACGTCCGTACCACCGGGGGAGACCACCTCGAAGGCGGCATGACCCAGCCAGGTCACCTTGAAGGGGGCCTTGGCGCGAGGCGCGGGGGCGGTGGCCATGAGGACCGGGATGGCCAGGAAAGACAGCAACAGGGAACGCATGGGAACCTCCTTCGGGGCCCCATTATGCCCAATTGACCGTTGCGACACGCTTTTATTCGCTACTGGGCCGCCGTGAGGATCTGGACAACCTTCTCTGCATCCACGTCCCCCCGCTCGCCCAGGGGCAGGACTCCCCGGAGGGCGAGGCGGTCGGCCACTTCCTGGGCCAGTTCCGGACCCAGGCCATAGGCCGAGAGCCGGGGCGGGTTCCCCATCCGGTCGAAGAACTCGCCCGTGAGGCGGATGGCATCCTCGATGCGGTCCGCCTCGGTGCCGATACGCAGATCCCATACCCGGTCCGCGAATTGCAGGAGCTTGGCGGCCTTGGACGCCCGTTGTTCCCGAAGCAGGTGGGGCAGCACCACGGCCAGGGTCTGGGCGTGGTCCAGGCCGCGGAGGGCCGTCAGCTCGTGGCCCAGGGCGTGGGTGGCCCAGTCCTGGGGCACGCCGCAACCGATGAGGCCGTTCAGGGCCAGGGTGGCGCACCACATGACGTTGGCCCGGGGCGCGTAGTCCCGGGGCTCTGCCAGGGTCTTCGGCCCCTCCTCGAGCAGGGTCCGCAGGATGCCCTCGGCGAAGCGATCCTGCAGCGGGGCGTCCGCCGGGTAGGTCAGGTACTGCTCGATGGTGTGGACGAAGGCATCCACCACCCCGTTGGCGATCTGGCGGGGGGGCAGGCTGAAGGTGGTCTCGGGATCCAGCACGGAGAAGCGCGGGTAGGCCTGTTCCGAGGAGAAGGCCAGCTTCTCCCCCGTGGAGGACCGGCTGATGACAGCGAAGGGATTCATCTCGGAACCCGTGGCGGGCAGGGTCAGGACGCAGCCCAGCGGAAGGGCGGTGCGGGGTCGCCCCCGTCGCGCCACGATCGCCCAGGGATCGCCCTCGTAGGGGATGGCCAGGGCCACGAACTTGGAACCGTCCAGCACCGACCCGCCGCCCACGGCGAGGACGAAGTCGACCTCTTCCCGGCGGCCCAGATCCACGGCGTCCATTAGCGTCTCGAACTTCGGGTTCGGCTCGATGCCCCCGAACTCCACCAGCGTCCGCCCCTTGAGGGCCGCCACCACCTGGGCGTGGACGCCGTTCTTGTAGATGCTGCCCCCGCCGAAGGCGAGGAGCACCCGGGCACCCTCGGGCACCTCCCGGCCCAGGGCCGCGATCTGCCCCTTGCCGAAGATCAGCTTCACGGGATTGTGGAAAGCAAAATTGAGCATGGCGACACCTCCGCGCGGAACGGCCGGGTCAGCGCGGGGCCATTGTCCCGCCAAGGCGTGCACCAGTAACAGGGGAGCACATCAAAGGACTTTTATATCGCTTATAATTGATCCATGGATCTGCCCTTCGCCCAGTCGCTCTTTTGCGGCGCCGAGGGGCTGGCGCGCGTGGTGACGGCCTCGGCCTTCCGCCATCCCGAGTTCGGCAGGGCCCTGGGCGTGACGCTCGTCGACGGTCCCATGCGGGGCCTGCTGGCCCGGGCGGTGGTGGCCCTGGATGAATACGGCACCGTGGTCCACACGGAGCTGGTCCCCGAACTCACCGATGAGCCCGACTACGACGCCGCCATCCACGCCATCCGGAACCACCACCACCCCTGCCCCGAGGACGCGGCATTCACGACCGAGTAGCGAGTGGAACGGCAGTAAGGCTGGTCGCGGAAGGCACGGAAAAAAGCCGGAAGACACGGAAGCAGGACAAACATGCCTTGCCTGCTCCCTTCCGCGTCTTCCGTGGAATTCCGTGCCTTCCGCGACCAGCTCTTTGAATCTGGCTCAGCTCAGGCTTTGGCCATCAGCCTCCCGCGGGTGTAGGGGATGAGCCCGCCCGCGTCCATGATGCCCTTGCGGGCGGCGGGGAGCTGGACCTGGTCGTAGAGCTTGCCGGAGGTGCGGTTGAGCACCTTGTCCGCGGTGATCTCCAGCTCGTCGCCCTCGGCGGCCTCGATGCCGGGGCAGATCACCACCTTCAGGCCGAGGTTGATGCTGTTCTGGAGGAAGATCCGCGCGAGGCTGCGGGCCACCACCGCCACCTCGTAGCCCTTCAGCGTGGAGCAGGCCTGCTCCCGGCTGGAGCCGCAGCCGAAGTTCTCGCCGCCCACGATGATGGCGCCGGCCGGGAATTCCCGGGCCTTGAGGCGGGCGTTGAAGTCCGTGCGATCGAAGAAGGCGAACTGCGGGGTTTCTGTGGGCAACACGGTGGCCATGAAGCGGCCCGGGTAGATGTCATCGGTGCTGATGTCGTTGCCGAGCGAGAGGATGACCTTGGCCATGGGAGTCTCCATTCAAAGGGAGAGGATTCACCACGGAGACACTGAGAACACGGAGGGAAACACGGAGAAATGACAAAACCCTTTCGGTCTCCGTGTTCTCTTCTCAGTGCCCTCCGTGTCTCCGTGGTGGATCAGTTTTGAGTGCGAGGATCGGTGATGACGCCGGTGAGGGCCGAGGCGGCCGCCACGGAGGGACTGCAGAGGTAGACCTCGGACTTGGGGTTGCCCATGCGGCCCTTGAAGTTCCGGTTGGTGGTGCTGAGGGCGGTTTCGCCATCGCCCAGGGCGCCTTCGTGGACGCCCAGGCAGGGTCCGCAGCCGGAGTTCATCACCACCGCCCCGGCCTTCATCAGGTCGAGGACGTAGCCCTTGTCCAGGGCCTGGGCGAAGATCCGGGTGGAGGCCGGGAACACCAGCATGCGGGTGCCTTCGGCCACCTTCTTCCCGCGCAGGATGGCCGCCGCGTCCGCCAAATCGTCCAGGCGACCGTTGGTGCAGCTGCCGATGACGATCTGCTGGACCTTCGCGCCCTGCACCTGCTCGATGGGCTTCACGTTGTCCACCATGTGGGGGCAGGCGATCTGCGGCGCCAGGGCCGACACGTCGATCTCCACGGTCTGGACGTAGGCGGCGTCCGCATCCGCCGTCACGCAGGGGATGGCCTCCGTCACGCCCGCCTCCTCGCGGAGGTAGCGCACCGTTTCCTCGTCGCCTGGCACGATGCCGGAGGTGGCGCCCGCCTCCACGCTCATGTTGCAGATGGCGATGCGGCCGCTGGTGCTCATCTTCCGGATGGTCTCGCCGTGGAACTCCAGCACCTGGTAGTTCGCGCCCTGGGCCGTGAGCCTGCCGATGAGGTGGAGGATGAGATCCTTGGGCCCCACGAAGGGCGGGAACGTGCCCTTCACCACCACCTTGATGGTGGCGGGCACCTCGATGTTCACGGCGATCCCCAGGCTCCAGGCCGAGGCCATCTCCGTGGCGCCGATGCCGAAGCTGAAGGCGCCCAGCGCCCCGTGGCTGGTGGTGTGGGAATCGGTGCCCACCACCACGAAGCCGGGTCGGACGTAGCCGTACTCGGGAAGGATCTGGTGGCAGATGCCGCCCCGGTCGCCCCGGATGTCATGGAACTTGGTGATGCCGTTGGCGGCGACGAACTCGCGGATCTTCTTCTGATTGGTGGCGGTCTTGGGGGATTCCGCCGGCACGCGGTGGTCGAAGATGATGGCGATCCGCGAGGGATCCCACACCTTCGGCGCCTGGCCCGTGCCCTCGAACACCTCCTGGAACTGGTTGATGACCAGGGCGGCGTTCTCGTGGGACATGGCGAGGTCCACCTTCGGCTCCACCACGTCCCCCACCTTCACGGAGGGCAGGCCCGCCGCACGGGCCAGGATCTTCTCGACGACGGTCATTCCCATGGCTGCTCCTTCAATGGATCACGCGTTCAGATGACGCCCTTGGCCTTCAGCTCGGCCAGCTCCGCGTCGCCGAGGCCCAGCGCACCGTAGACCTCGCGGTTGTGCTCGCCCAGGGTCGGAGGAGGCGCATCCACCGAGCCGGGGGTCTTCTCGAACAAAGCCGTGAGGCCGAAGACCTCGACCTCGCCCATCCCCTCCAGGGGTACCTTCTGGAGGACGCCCCGGTGCTGGATCTGCGGCTGGCGCAGCGCCGCTTCCAGGTCCAGGATCGCCCCGCTGGGCACGTCCTTCGCATTAAGCACTTCTACCCAGAAACCGGTAGGTTTCTGGGCCAGCCGGGCCTCCAGCAGCGGCGTGAGCGCCGCGCGGTGCTGCTTGCGGGTGTCCCGCTCCTGGAAGCGCGGATCCGTCTTGAGTTCGGGAACCGCCAGCACGTCGCAGACGGCCTCCCACTGCTCCTGCTTGTTGGCGGCGATGTTGATGTGCCCGTCCTGCGTGCGGAAGGTGCCGCTGGGGGCCGCTGTGAAGTTGTCGTTCCCCATGAGGGCCGGCTGCTGCCCGCCGATGAGCAGGTTGGCCGCCACCCACCCCATGAGCGGCATGATGCTGTCCAGCAGGGCCACGTCGATGAACTGGCCCTCGCCCGTGCGCTCCCGGTGGAAGAGGGCCGCCATCACCGCGAAGGCCGCGTTCAGGCCACCCACCGTGTCGCAGACGGGGAAGCCCGTCCGGAGCGGATTCAGGCGCTCGTCGCCATTCACCGCCATCTCGCCCGACAACCCCTGGATGATCTGGTCGTAGGCGGGCTTCAAGGCATCGGGCCCCGTCTGGCCGAAGCCGGAGATGGCGCAGTAGATCAGCTTGGGATTGATCTCTGTCAGGGACGCGTAGCTCAGGCCCAGACGATCCATGACGCCCGGGCGGAAGTTCTCCACCACCACGTCGGCGTCCTTCACCATGCGGCGGAAGAGCGCCTTGCCCTCGGGAGCCTTGGTGTTCAGCGTGATGGATCTCTTGTTGCAGTTCTGGGCGAGGAAGCTCGTGCCCATGAGCTTCTTGTTCAGGTCCGGAAGGATCCCCAGCTTGCGGGCCAGGTCGCCGTCCTTGGGGTTCTCCACCTTGATGACATCCGCGCCCAACAGGGCCAGGTGCAGCGTGGTGAAGGGCCCCGACAGCACGTTCGTGAGATCCAGGACCTTGATGCCCTCGAGGATCTTCCGGCTCATGCCTTCCCCTTCGCGGTGATGGGACCGGTCTTGTAGACGCAGCCCGGCAGCTCGCGGCCGAAGAAGGCGGCGACTTCCTGGGCCACGCCCACGAGGGCGCCGATGTCGATGTCCGCCCGCTGGCCGTTGCGCTGGAGGCCATGCACCAAGTCCTCCGTGGCGACGTTTCCCGCGGCCACTTTGGTGAAGGGACAGCCGCCCAGGCCGCCGAAGCTGGTCTCGATGGCGGCGGCACCGGCATCCAGGGCCGCGTAGACATTGGCCATGCCCAGGCCGTAGGTGTTGTGGATGTGGGCGGTGATCTCGGCCGACGGATCCAGCTCGCGCACGCACCGGATGTAGCGCCTGACCTGGGCGGGATGGGCATGGCCCGCGGTGTCGGCAAGGCTGATGCTGTGGAGTCCGGCCTCCAGGTAGGCCTCCACGATGGCCAGGACGCGGTCGAAGGGAATGGCCCCCTCGAAGCCGCAGCCGAAGGCGCTCTGCACGCTCACCTGGACCCGCCGCCCGGCCTTCTGGGCGCCCTTCGCCATGGCGACGATCCGCCCGGTGGCCTCCTCGGTGGACATGCCCGTGTTCCTGAGGCTGTGGGTCCCAGAGGCGGAAACCCCCATGCAGATGAGCCCGACGCCCACCTCCATGGCCCGTTCCAGGCCCTTCTCGTTGAGCACCAGGCCCGACAGCAGGGCGCGGTGGGATTCCCCGGCGAAGATGCGGAACAGCTCATCCGTGTCGGCCATCTGCGGCAGCTTGTCGCCCCGGACGAAGGACCCCACCTGCACGATGTCCACCCCCGAATCCGCCGCCCGGCGGATCCAGTTCAGCTTCACGTCTGTCGGCACCACCTGTGGCTCGGCCTGGAGCCCGTCGCGGGGACCGACTTCGTGGATGAGGATCGGCTTCATGGCAGGCTCAGAGCTTCCGGGCAATCGCCTCGCCCATCTCGAGGGTCGTGGCGCTGCCACCCATGTCGTAGGTGCGGACCTTGCCTTCGGCGATGACCGCAGCGGTGGCCTTCTCCAGGCGAATGCCCTTCTCCGTCTCGCCCAGCCAGTCGAGCATCATTTTCGCGGCCAGGATGGTGGCAATGGGGTTCACCTTGTACTGGCCCGCGTATTTGGGGGCGCTGCCGTGGCTGGGCTCGAAGACCGCCAGCTTCTCACCGATGTTGCCGGAGCAGCCGAAACCCAGGCCACCCACCATCTGCGCCGCCAGATCGCTGACGATGTCGCCGAAGAGGTTCGTCGCCACCATCACGCCGTAGTTCTTCGGATTCTTGAGCATCCACATGGTGATGGCGTCCACATTGGCGTCGTCCATGGCGATGCCCGGATACTCCTTGGCGATGCGCTGGCCTGTTTCCAGGAACATGCCCTCCGTGGCCCGGACCACGTTGGCCTTATGGATGATGGTCACCTTGGGATAGTTGAAGGTCTTCGCGTACTCGAAGGCCGCGCGGATGATGCGCTCGCAGCCCTTCCGGGTGTTCACCTTGCAGGTGATGGCAAAGGCGTCGCCCGGCAGGTCCGCGAAGTGAGCGAAGGGCTTGCTGTGCTTCTTGAGCACTTTCTTCACCTCATCGGGCACCGGGCTGAACTCCACGCCGGAATAGAGATCCTCCGTGTTCTCGCGGAAGACCACCATGTCGATGCCATCCCGGTAGTTCAGGGGATTGCCCGGATAGGCCTTGCAGGGGCGCAGGCAGGTGTAGAGGTCGAACATCTGGCGCATGCGGACGATGGGACTGCGGTAGACGAGGCCCTTGCCCTTCAGCTCAGGGACCAGTTCCGCCTCGGCGTCCTTCACCGGCTTGGACGTGATGGCGCCGAACATGGCCGCGTGGCTGCGCTTCAGCAGGTCGATGGTGCGCTGGGGGAAGGACTCGCCTTCCTTGCACCAGAACTCCCAGCCGATGTCCCCGTGGGTGTAGGTCGCGTCGAACTTCAGGGCATCGAGGCAGATCTTCGCCGCCTCCATGACCTCCACGCCGACCCCGTCACCGGGCAACCACGCAATGTCGAACTGGCTCATGAAGGGTCTCCTGGCAGACGGGTTGGAGGCGGTCGGCCCGAGGCGGGCGACCGCAACAATGATGACGTTCGGGGGGTAGATC
>JAJZQW010000065.1 GCA_021802985.1 Acidobacteriota bacterium
TCAACAACAAAGCCAAGGTCATCAAGCGCATGGCCTACGGCTTCCGCGATGACGACTACTTCGCCCTCAAAATCCGCTCAGCCTTCCCCGGTAATGCGCGATGAACCAAAAAATAGCACGTGGAGGGATCCCTCTGGATCTGCCCCAAGCTGAACGCATGACCATCACCCTCCGCCAGAAGGCCCAGGCGATCCTCCGCGAGGCAGGCTGGGAGATTCCGGCGCCGCCGGTGCTCTGGTCGCCGCGCATGGCACGGTGCGCGGGGCTCTTCGTGCTGGAGAAGGACGCGCGGGACCGGTGGCACCCGGAGATCCGCCTCAGCGTCCCCCTCCTGCGCCGCCGGGACTGGCCCTGGCCCCAGGCGGTCTGCGGCGTGAACTGCCATGACCCCGCCCAGCTCACCCTACGGATCCTCGAGCACGAGCTCATCCACTACAAGCTGTGGAAGGACGGGGACCGGGACTGGGGCCACACGGACCGTTTCCGCCGGCTGGCCTGGGAGGCCTTCGGGCACCAGAGCATCACGCACGGCATCGGCACGGAACCGGAGTGATCCCCGGGAGTAGACTCCTCGGATGACATCCTGGGATCCCGCCCTGCTGGCTGTCCCGCCCCTGCGGGATGCGGAGGACCGCCTTGCGCCGGCCCACAAGCTCTTCGCCCTGCGCACGCTGCCCTTCGGGGAGATCCGGGCCATCGGCTTCGACATGGACCATACCCTGGCCCGGTACCGGTCACCGGAGGTCGATGAGCTGGCCTTCAAGAAGGCCGCGCGGCTGCTGGTGCGGGAGCACGAATACTCCCCCTGGCTGCTGGGCGTGGAATACGATCCGGCCTTCGCCGTGCGGGGGCTGGTGCTGGATGGCCTGCGCGGCAACCTCCTGAAGCTCAACCGGGATCGACAGGTCGTCCGGGCCTGCCACGGCAGCCGGCCCCTCGGCCGGGGCGAGATGGAGGGCATCTACGGCCGGCGCCGCCTCGGAACCACCGCCAAGGGCTTCCGGAGCATCGACACCCTCTTCGAGATTCCCGAAAGCCACCTCTTCGCCCAGATGGTGGACGGCTTCGACCAGGGGTTCCTGAAGGCCGAAAACTACCTCCAGTTGTTCCAGCAGGTCCGCTGGGCCATCGACACCACCCACCGCAACGGGGAGATGAAGGCCGAGATCCTGGAGCACCGCGACTACTTCATCGCCCGGGATCCCCAGCTGGCCCTGGCCCTGGACCGCCTCAAACGCGCGGGGAAGAAGCTCTTCCTGCTGACCAACAGCGAGTGGAGCTTCACGAACGGCGTGCTGAGCCACCTGCTCGATGGCCAGGACGAGGCCCGGCCGCGCTGGACGGACTACTTCGATCTCATCGTGGTGAGCAGCCGCAAGCCCGCCTTCTTCACCGAGGCCGCCGAGGCCGTTCCCATCGAAGGACACCACCGCTGTTTCACCGGTGGCCACACGGCCTGGCTGGAAGCGCAGCTCAAGGCCGAAGGCGAACAAGTGCTCTATGTGGGCGACCACATCTACGGGGACGTGCTGCGCTCCAAGAAGAACGCCTCCTGGCGCACCCTGCTGCTGGTCCCGGAACTGGAGCGGGAATTGAAGCTGCTGGAAGCCAGGGCCGGGGATCTGCGGGAGTCGCTCCGCCTCGAGACCCTGCGGCGGCGCACCCTCCGCCGCGCCTCCGTCCTGTTCGACCAGTGGAAGCGCAACCGGGTCCGCCGCCACGTCCTGGGGCCACGCCTCAGCCCCGAGGCCACCACGGCCCTGGACCATGAGGCCGCCCATCTGGCCAGCAGCGCCGAGGCTCTCCAGCGCCGGGCGGAGTTGCAGGGGCTGGAACTGGATCGACTGACCCGGGACATCGAGGCGGCCTTCAACCCCATGTGGGGGCCCATCTTCCGCGACCGGGACGAACAGACCCGCTTCGCGGACCAGATCCACCAGTACGCCTGCGCCTACACGGGGCGGGTAGGAAATCTCTACATGTACGATCCCGCCGCCACGGTCTACGCCCCGGTCCCCGCCCTGCCCCACGAGCGGGTGCCCCTGGGCTGATGCCCCCCAATATTCAAAGATAGGGATCCACCACGGAGGCACGGAGCATGGGCGCACGGGAGGCGCCGGGCTCGGATTCCCCCAAAAAGGATCCGGGCCCGGCGCCTTCCGTGGCTTCCGGCGCAGCCGGAAGCGGCCTCCGGCCGGCCCATGCACGGAGGTTCACGGAGGCCTCCGTGCCGTCTCCGCGGGCTCCGTGCCTCCGTGGTGGATCCTTCGTTTTTGTGCGCGAACTGGTGTGAGTCGGGGGCTAGACGACCACGCGGTTCGCCATTTTCGCCTTGGCCAGGACCTGTTTGATGGCCGCCACGGTCTGGTCCTGGTCGGCCTCGGAGAGACCGGGCCAGAGGGGCAGGCTCATCAGGCGCTCCCCGCTCCACTCCGCGTGGGGCAGGCCATCCTTGGGCAGGTGCTGAGGGTGGGCGGCGTAGAAGTCGCGGTACCAGGGATGGACGTGGGCGGGCCGGTAGTGGATGCCGGTGCCGATGTTCTCCTCCTTGAGGGCCGCCACGAAGGCATCCCGGTCCAGGCCGGCCTTCTCAGGATGCAGGCGCGCCACGAAGAGGTGGAAGCAGTGGCCGTGGTCGGCATCGCCCGGCCAGGGCAGCCTCAGCTCCTCGACGTCCTTCAGCAGTTCCAGGTAGCGATGGAACAGCACGCCGCGCCGGGCATTGAAGCCGTCCAGCTTGTGGATCTGGTGGAGGCCCATGGCCGCCTGGAGGTCCATGAAGTTGGCCTTGCGGGCGGGCTCGTACACCTCCGTGTGCGGACTGCCCTCCTTGGCGAAGCGCTTCCATGCATCCCGGTCGATGCCATGGAAGCGCAGGCGCTTGATGCGGCTTTCGTACTCATCGTGGAAGAAGGCGATGGCGCCGCCCTCGCCGGTGGTCATGTTCTTGTTCGGATGGAAACTGTAGACGCTCATCACCGAGCGCGGATCGCCGCCGATCTTGGTGCCCTGGTAGTGGGCGCCCATGGCCTGGGCCGCGTCCTCGATGACCCAAAGGCCGTGCTTCTCCGCCACGGCCCAGATCGCGTCCATGGGACAAGGCAGGCCCGTGAGGTGCACCGGGATGATCCCCTTCGTGCGCGGCGTGATGGCGGCCTCAAGCTTCGCCGGGTCGAGGTTCAGGGTCTTCGGATCGATGTCCACCAGCACGGGCACGCCGCCCTGCAGGACCACCGTGCTCAGCGTGCTCACCCAGGTCAGCGAGGTGGTGATCACCTCGTCGCCCGGCTGCAGGTTCAGCACCTGCATGGTGATCTCCTGGGCCGTGGTGGCGCTGTTCATCACCAGGCAGTGGGGAACGCCGTTGTAGGCCTGGAGCGCCTCCTCGAACTTCGCCGACTTGGGCCCCGTGGTGAGCCACCCGCTGTGGATGGTGTCGATGATCTCCGCAATCTCCTCCTGGCCCACCATCGGGCGGGTGAAGGGCAGGAACTCAGGGCGGCGCTGGTAGGACATGGGGGCTCCGACGAAGGTTCCAGAATAAACCATGGGGCTGGGCCCCCTGCTGTTCACCTATCGCGGATCGCCAGATCCGCGCCAGGAACGAACGCCTGTCAGAGCCCCACCCATCATGCGATCGGCACGGTGATCCGCATGGTGGTGCCGAGGCCGAGACCCTCGCTGTGGAGGCTGATGGTGCCGCCCATCATCTCCATGAGGTGCTTGCAGATCACCAGGCCCAGGCCAGTGCCGCCGTACTCGCGGCTGTGGCCGCCTTCGGCCTGGGCGAATTTCTGGAAGAGCCGGGTCTGGGCCTCGGGGCTCACGCCGATCCCCGTGTCCGTCACGCTGAGCACCAGGTGGCCGGGGCGCCGCTCAACCAGTGCGCTGACGCTGCCCTCCTTGGTGAACTTGAGGGCGTTGGAGAGCAGGTTCAGCAGCACCTGCTTGAGCCGGCTGGGGTCCACCAGCACCTCGGGCAGCTCCTCCAGCTCCGGCCAGACCAGGTCCACCTCCGGATTGCGCGGATAGGCCTCGGCGATGGGCTTCACGTCCTCCAGCAGCAGTGCAAGGCTGCAGGACTCGGGATGCACCTCCAGCCGGCCCGACTCGATCTTCGCCAGGTCCAGAATGTCGTTGAGCAGGCCCAGGAGATGCTGACCGGAGGAGTAGCTGTCCTGGAGCATGGACCGCATCTCCTCGGCATCGTCGTAGAGGCCATCCATGACGAGCCGGGTGAAGCCCAGGATGCCCGTGAGGGGGGTGCGCAGCTCGTGGCTGGTGAGGGCCAGGAACTCGCTCTTGAGCTGGTCCGCTTCCCGCAGGGCGGCGTTGACGCGCTCCAGTTCCAGGGCCTGCCGCTGGAGGGCATCCCGCTGCTCAGAGAGGTCCCGGAACAGCCAGGCGTTGTAGAGGGAAACGGCCGTCTGCCGCTGCAGGATGGAGATGGAATCCTGGTCCTCGTCCTCCAGCTTCCGGTCGGAGGGCATGGCCAGGATGGCGAAGCCGAGAAGCAGGAGCTGATGCTCGAAGGGCACGAAGTAGAGGGGCGCGTCCTCGGTGCCCCGAAGGCGCTTCAGGAACTCCGGGCCGCAGGCCGCATCCAGGAACTGGCTCTGGAAGAGCACCAGGGGCACTTCCGGGAAGGGGTTCGGCGCCGGCAACCGGAGGGACGACCACTCGGGCCGGGGCAGGCCCGCGCCCTCCCGGGGAACGTAGGTCCCCCCGCCGTCCTCCAGGGTCCAGACCATGGCCCGCCGGCACTGGAATTCCTGAGTCAGCACGTCCAGGACGACGCTGGCCACCTGGCCGCCCTTCGAGGTGGCCGCCAGGATCTCCGAGACGTGCTGGAGCACCTGCATCTGATGGGAGCGCCGCCCCAGGCGGGTGCGGAGGTCCCGCGACTCGTGCATGGCCTGGGTGAGCTGCCGCTGGGCCTGCATCAGCTCCGCCAGCAGCTCGGCGCCCTGGGGGCGGGCGGGTGCCTGCCCCTGCGGCAGCTGCCTGGGGCCGGAACTGGCCTTGCCGGGAGGGGGCTGGGAGCCGGGTGGCGGGTTGGTCAGGGCCATGGACTCCAGGATGGCTTCACCGGGGAGCGCTGCCAAGGGCGAGGTTTTGCCGCAAGATGGTGGCATGGCGATCCATGCGAAGACCAGCTCCGTCCAGAGGGTCATCTTCCTGGCCGTCACCCTGGTGGTTTGCGTCCTGGTGGGCTGGTGGATCACGCTCCAGATCCACCAATCGAAACAACTCCAGGAAGCGCATATCGAGAACCTGAAGGCGGGCCGGGCCATGGCCTGGCAGATGGACAGCCTCCGCCTGCTGGCCATCACCTACCAGCCGGATCCCACCTCGCGCTCCGGCACCATCGAGGGCCGAGTGCCCCAGCTCCCCAGCCTGCGGGAGCGCGCCTGGGCCATCGAGACCCTGTACCCCCAGGTGGCGGTGGTGCCCTCCCCGGTGGCCGAGGACGATCCGCCGCTGCTGGACAAGGCCGCCTACCTGACCCTCCGGCCCGAATTCCTCCGCGCCATCGAGAAGGCCCGCCGCACGGACATCCTCCGGGCCGCCTCCGAGGGCAGCTTCCTGGCCCTGGTGGTGCTCTACGGCTTCGGGCTCATCTACCGCAAGCTGGCGGAGGAGATGGACCTCAAGCTGCGCCAGCACAACTTCATCGCGGCCGTCACCCATGAGCTGAAGACGCCCATCTCGGCCCTGCGGGTGTGGACGGAAACCCTCTTCTCCCGATCCCTCTCCGAGGAACAGCGGCTTCGCATCCACAGCCTCATGGACCGGGATCTGGAGCGCCTCACCGAGCTGGTGGGCAACCTGCTGGACGTGGCCCGGGCCGAGGCCGGCAGCCTCGACCTGCGGCTGGCGCCCCTGGATCTCGGGCCCTGGATCAGGACCGCCTGCGAGGGCATGGACCAGCGCCTGGGGGCCGGCGCCCTGGGCCTGAAACTGGAACTGGCCCCCGCCATCTGGGCCCAGGCGGATGCGAAGGCCCTGGGCACGGTGGTGGAGAACCTGCTCTCCAACGCCTACAAGTACGCCGCCGAACCCCGCCAGACCACCGTCACCCTCGATGCCGATGGGGACGAGGCCGTCCTCGTCGTGAGCGACCGCGGCCATGGGATCAGCGCCAAGGAGCTGCCCCGGCTCTTCCAGCGTTTCTACCGCGTGGGGGACGAGATGACCCGGCAGGTCCCTGGCACCGGGCTGGGCCTCTTCCTCACCAAGGAGATCCTCCTCCGCCACGGGGGAACCATCCAGGCCGCCAGCCGCGGCCCTGGGCTGGGCTCGGCGTTCACCATCCGGATCCCAAGGATTCCTCCTCCAGCGGAGGAGTAGGGCAGCTCGGCGCCTCCAAATAAGCGATACTAAGACTCATCTTCACGGAGTTTCGGTGCCCCTCCCCAGCGGCGAACGTCCCGAGACGGCCCTCGTCAAGCGGGCCAGCCAGGGGGATGCCGAGGCCTTCGAGGCCCTGGTCCGACCCCACCTGGGCATGCTCTTCCGGGTCATCAGCCGGATCCTAGGGAACGAGGCCGAAAGCCAGGATGCCCTTCAGGACGCCCTGATCACCCTGCATCGGGAACTCGCAGGCTTCCAGGGCGCCAGCCGCTTCAGCACCTGGGCCTACCGCATCTGCGTGAACCAGGCTCTGATGGCCCGCCGCAAGCGGCTGCGCCGGCGGGAGGATGCCATCGAAGATCTGATGCCACGTTTTCAGGACGACGGGCATCACATGAACGTGGATGCGATCCTCGACTGGAGCGAGGAGGCGGAGGCACTGGTGCGGGCGGAACAGAACGAGCTGACAGCGAGGGTGAAGGCGGGCCTGGACCGCCTGTCAGACGACCAGCGCGCCGTTTTCGTCCTCCGGGACCTGGAGGGCTGGAATCCGGAAGAGATCAGCCTGCACCTGGGCATCAGCCGCGAACTGGTCCGCCAGCGGCTCCACCGCGCCCGCCTGGCCCTGCGGGCCCTCCTCACCGACTTCGCACCAAGCCCGAAGGGGAGCGCCTCATGATGGGCATCCCCACCTGCGAACAGGTCACCGCCCTCCTCACGGATCTGGACGAAGGCGCCCTGGGCCCCCTGGCCTGGACCGGCGTGCGCGTCCACCTGGGCCTGTGCCCCCCCTGCCGGGCCTTTCTCCATTCCCTGCGCCGAACGCCCGCCCTGCTGAGGAGCCTCCTCCTGGAGGAGGCCAGCCCGGCGCCGGCCGCGGAGCAGGCCCTGGCTGGTGCCCTGGGGGCCCTCCGCCAGGGGCGCCTGCCCCAGGGCCCTCAACTCCACCCGGAGGCCGCGGACTGGTCTGCCCTTGGCCCCGAGGGCGATCCCCTTCGTGCCCTGCTCCTCCGCGTCCATCTGGGCTGGTGTGGCACCTGCCGGGCCCAGCGCCCCGCCGACGCGGCCCTGGAGCCCGGCGGCGGCCCCCTGCCCGAATCCCTGCGCGCGCTGCTGCCCCCCGAAAACCAGTGGCGTTGGATGCGCCACGGACTCGGAGGAGGCCAGGCCGCGCAGATCGTCAGAGATCCCATCTCAGGCGCCAGCCTGCACCTGGCGCGACTCCCCGGAGGCCGGGCCTTCCCCACCCATCGCCACCTGGGCCCCGAGACCACCGTGTTGCTGGCCGGAGGCCTGCAGGATGGCCCCGCCCACCTGCATCCCGGGGACTGGATCACCCACCGCCCGGGCACCCTCCACCGGCCCGTGGCCGATCCCGGTGGCGAATGCTGGGCCCTGGTCCGCCTGGAGGGCCGCATCCGGTTCACGGGCTGGCGACGGTTGCTGGGCTGAGGCGGCCTAGCAGATCCTCGGCAGCTGCTCCCCGCTGAGCAGGTCCAGGAGCCGCGCGGTGCCAAGAGAAGTCCGGAGCGTCACGCGCCCGGCGGGGCCCTCGATCACGCGCCCCACGATGGCGGCACCGGTCCCTTCGGGGAAGGCGCGGAGCAGCGCCAGGGCCCGCTCTGCCTGGGCCTCGGGCAGGAAGGCCACCAGGCGGCCTTCGCAGGCCACGTAGAGGGGATCCAGGCCCAGGATCTCGCAGGCGGCGGCCACGGCCTCATCCACGGGCATCGCGTCGTCCCGGGCCTCGATGGCCACGCCCGCCGCGGTGGCGATCTCGTTGAGCACCGAGGCCAGGCCGCCCCGGGTGGGATCCCGCAGGCAGTGGACGTCCAGGCCGGCCTCCAGCAGGGCTGCGGCCAGATGGTGTACGGGCCCGCAGTCGCTGGTGATGGGGCTTTCGAAGGCCAGGCCCTCGCGCACCGACATCACGGCGATGCCGTGACGGCCCAGATCCCCGGAGACGAGCACCGCATCGCCCAGCCTGACACGACGGGGATGCACTTCCACGCCCCCTGGCACCAGCCCCACGCCGGTGGTGGTGATGAAGATCCCATCGCCCTTGCCGCGATCCACCACCTTGGTGTCGCCGGTGACAATGCGCACGCCACAGCGGTCCGCCGCCGCCTTCATGGAGGCCACCAGGCCCGCCAGTTCCTCGAACGGCAGGCCCTCCTCCAGGATGAAGGCCGCGGACAGGGCCAGGGGGCGGGCCCCGGCCATGGCCAGATCGTTGACCGTGCCGTAGACCGCCAGCTCCCCCAGGTCCCCGCCGGGGAAGCGCCGGGGATGCACCACGAAGCCGTCTGTGGTGAAGGCCAGCCGGACGCCCCCAGCCTCCAGCACCGCGCTGTCGTGCAGGCCCTGGGGATCGGTGCCCAGGATGGGCAGGAAGACACCCTCGATGAGTTCCTTCATCAGCCGGCCGCCGCCCCCATGGGCCATCTGGACCGTGGCGTGCCGCAGGGGGCGCGGACAACTCAGGGCGAAGGGATCCTGGCTCATGGGGCCTCCGCGGGCTCGAAGCGCCGATAGCGGTAGTAGGCGGCGCAGGCGCCCTCGGAGGACACCATGGTGGCGCCCAGGGGGTGATCCGGGGTGCAGGCCTGCCCGAAGGCCGGGCACTGCATGGGTTTCAGGAGCCCCTGCAGCACGAGGCCGCTCTGGCACGCCGCCGATTCCGCTCCGCCGACGCCCTCGACGCCGAACCGCCGGGCGGCGTCGAAGGCCGCGTAGGCCGGCCGCAGCCCCAGACCACTCTGCGGAATGGCGCCGATGCCCCGCCAGCTGCGGTCCACCGCCTGGAAGACCTCCTGGATCAGGGCCTGGGCCGGGCGGTTGCCGCCGGTCTGCACCAGCCGCGCGTACTGGTTCTCCACTTCGGCGCGGCCCTCCTCCAGCTGACTCACGCACATCAAGATGCCCTGGAGCAGATCCACGGGTTCGAAGGCCGTCACCACGATGGGGACGTGGTACTCCGCCGCCAGGGGGATGTATTCCTCCGTGCCCATCACCGCACAGACGTGGCCCGCGGCGAGGAAGCCGTCCACGCGCCGCTGTGGCGAGGCGAGGATGGCCACCATGGCCGGCGGCACCCGCACGTGGGAGACCAGGATGGAGAAATTCGCCAGCCCTTCCCGCTTCGCCTGGGCCACCGCCAGGGCATTGGCCGGGGCCGTGGTCTCGAAGCCCACGGCGAAGAAGACCACCTGGCGCTCCGGCAACTGGCGGGCCAGGGCCAGGGCATCCAGGGGCGAATAGACCACGCGCACATCGCCGCTCCGGCTCTTCACCGCGAAGAGGTCCTCCGCGCTGCCCGGCACGCGCAGCATGTCGCCGAAGGAGCAGAACGTCACCTCCGGCCGCCCGGCGATGGCCAGGGCCTGATCGATGAGGGCCACGGGCGTCACGCAGACGGGGCAGCCGGGGCCGTGGACCAGGCTGATCTCCGGAGGCAGCAGCTCATCCAGGCCATAGCGCACGATGCTGTGGGTCTGCCCGCCGCACACCTCCATGAGGGTCCAGGGGCGGGTGACCTTGCGCCGGATGGCCTCCGCCAGGGTGCGGGCGGCATCGCCATCCCGGTATTCGTCCACGAACCTCATGGGGTCTCCGCCCAGCCTGCCTCCAGGTCCTTCAGGCTCTCGAAAACGCGCCGGGCCTCCGCCTCATCCAGCCGCTCCAGGGCCAGGCCCGCGTGGACCACCACCCACTCGCCGGGGCCCGCCTCGGGCACACAGGCCAGGCTCACCTCCTTCACCGTCGGCCCGAAGGCCACACGGCCCATACGGAGCGGGCCCTCCTGCACGTCGAGGATCCGGCCGGGCACACCAAGGCACATGGGACCTCCCGCCGGAAGGGTAGGCCCGGGGCCACCGCACTGGGGTCACAAACGCCCAGGCCCATGCTCCAATGGCCCCATGGCAGGTGTGGAGGATTCCCGGCGCGGCGCGGCCCTGGTGGCCGTGGGCCTGACCTTGGGGGCCATGGCGCTCTTCTTCGTCGGCCGGCTGGAGACGGGCCGCCTCGCGGGCAACCTGCTGGGCATGGCCGCGGGCATCTGCCTGGCCCTCTTCACCCTCACCCTGAAGCTCATGCGCGAGCGCCGCCCCGGGGCCGATCCCATCGGCGCCATCGTGGCCGGAAACCTCCTGGTGGCGCTGCTCTGCGCGCCGCTGGCGCTCCCGGGCTTCCGGCCCACCCTGCCCCAGGGGGCGATCCTGCTCTACCTCGGCGTCTTCCAGATCGGCGTCGCCTACCTGCTGTTCAACGCGGGCATGCGGCACCTCACGGCCACGGCCGCCGTGGTGACCGGCACCCTGGAGGCGGTGTTCAATCCGATCTGGGTCTTCCTCGGCATCGGAGAGCGGCCCTCCGGCTGGGCGATCCTGGGCGGAGTGCTGATCCTGGGCGTCATCGCCTGGTACGGCCTCACGCGACGCGGCCCCCAGCCGGCGTCTGATACCAGTCCGCCGTAAATGATAGAGATCCACCACGGAGCCACCGAGCCCACGGAGGTGTCACGGAGACCTCCGTATTCCTCCGTGCATGGGCCGGCCGGAGGCCGCTTCCGCCTGCGCCGGAAGCCACGGAAGGCGGGCGAGCGGAGCCGCGCCCAGCCATTGGTTCGCCTTCTCTCTGGCGGAACAGTAAGGAGGAACCACAGATGAACATCGATGAACACAGATGGAAAAATGGGACACGGCAGGATCGCAGTCAGAACTGGACCCCTTCGCCTTCGGAGGATGCCCCGGCCAAGGCCGCCTGCTTCAGCGCCCTGCTGTTCTCATCAGCCTTTATCGGTGTTCATCTGTGTTCATCGGTGGTTCAAACCGCTTTTGCCTTTCCTCTGTGGCCCAGCTTTTCAACCCTGGAACCCCGCAGTCAACGGGAGCCCGCCGCCACGCAGGCCTGGCCCAGGGCGATGGAGCCGTCGTTGGGGGGGAAGCGGCGATGGCGGTAGATGCGGAAACCCGCGGCGGTCAGGCGCTCGGTCACCAGGGCGGTGAGCAGGGCGTTCTGGAAGCAGCCGCCGGTCAGCACCACGTCCCGCAGCCCCGCAAACCGGGCCCAGGCCAGGGCCAGATCCGCCAGGGCGGCATGGAAGCGCCGGGCCAGGATGCCGGGTTCCAGCCCTGCCTCGCGGTCGCGCAGCAGGGCGGCCAGCAGCGGCGCGGGGTCCGCCACACATACAGCTCCATCGGCGAAGGCCCAGGGGTAGGTTCCATCGGGCGCCGCCCGTTCCGCCGCGAACTCGAGGGCCAAGGCGGCCTGGCCCTCGAAGCCGCGCTGGGTGCGGACCCCGGCCAGGGCCGCCACGGCATCGAAGAGGCGGCCGAGGCTCGAGGTCTGTGGGCAGTTCAGGCCCCGGGCCAGCATGGTTTGGAGGAGGTCAAGTTCCCCATCACCGAAGGCGGCGCGGAAGGGTTCCGGCATCGCATCGGGCCCCAGGGCCGCCCATAACAGGCCCACGGCGCTGCGCCGGGGTTCCCTGACCGCGGCCTCGCCCCCGGGCAGGGGAAAGGGCTGGAGGTGCCCCACGCGCCGGAAGGAGGCGCCCTCCACCACCAGGGCCTCGCCGCCCCAGAGCGTGCCATCGGAGCCGAGGCCCGTGCCATCCCAGGCCAGGGCCAGCACGGGCCCCCGCAGGCCATGCTCGGCGATGCAGGCGGCGCCGTGGGCGTGGTGGTGCTGCACCCGCACCAGGGGCACGCTCCATTCGGCCGCCAGCCGCTCCGCGAGGCGGGTGCTGGCGTAATCCGGGTGCAGGTCGCAGGCCAGCCGCTCGGGCCGCACGCGGAAGAAGGCCAGCAGATCCGCCACGGTAGCCGCCAGCAGTTCGGCGCCCTCGACGCTGGTGAGATCCCCCAGGTGCTGACTCAGCACCACCTGGCCCCCGAAGGCCAGCGCCACGGTGGCCTTCTGATGGGCGCCGAAGGCGAGGATGGGCGGACCCTCCAGGGGCAGCGGCATCGCCAGCGGCGCGTAGCCCCGGGCCCGCCGCAGGAAGGTGGGGCCGTCCCGGTCCAGGCGCAGCACGGAATCATCCACGGGCCGAACGATGGGCCGGTCGTGGACCAGGAAGGCATCCGCCAGGCCGCCCAGCCGTGTGCGGGCCTCGTCGTCCCGGAAGGCCATGGGCTCGTCACTGAGATTGCCGGACGTGCACACCACAGGCCCGCCCACGGCCTCCAGCAGCAGGCGGTGGAGCGGGGTGTACGGCAGGAAGGCGCCCAGGCGAGGGTTCCCCGGGGCCACGCCCTCCGCCACGCGACCGCCCGGACGCCGGCGCAGCACGAGGATCGGCGCCTCGGGGGACTGGAGCAGCGCGGCCTCCGCCTCTTCGACCGCGCACGCCACACGCAGGGTTTCGAGGTCCGGAAACAGCACGGCGAAGGGCTTCTCCTCCCGGCGCTTGCGCGTGCGCAAGCGTTGCACCGCCGCCGCCGAAGTCGCATCCACCAGCAGCTGGTAGCCACCCAGGCCCTTGAGGGCGAGGATCTCGCCGCGCTTCAGGACCGCCCCCGCCCCCAGCAGGGCCGCGTCCCGCTCGGCTTGCAGGGTCCCATCCACGGCCACCAGGCGCAGGTGCGGCCCACAGACGGGGCAGGCCACGGGCTGGGCGTGGAAGCGGCGGTCCAGGGGATCGCCATACTCCCGCGCGCAGTCCGGGCAGAGGGGAAAGCCACTCATGGAGGTCCGCGACCGGTCGTAGGGCAGGCCTTCGATGATCGTGTAGCGGGGGCCGCAGTAGGTGCAGTTGGTGAAGGGGTAGCGGTGGCGGCGCTCGCCGGGGGTGGCCACCTCGTGGGCACACGCGGGACAGGTGGCCAGGTCCGGCGGCACCACGGGGCGAACGTCCTGCCCCGCCCCGCTGGCGAGGATCTCGAAGGCCCGCTCGCCGGGGACCTCTGGAAGGACCAAAACCTCCAGGTGGTCCACCCGCGCCGGGGGCGGTAATTCCGTGCGGAGGGCCCGCAGGAAATCCGCGGTCCCGGCCTCCGGCCCCTGGATCTCCAGTTCCACACCCTCGGGCCGATTGCGCACCCACCCCGTCAGTCCCCGCGCCACGGCAAACCGATACACGCTGGGCCGGAAGCCCACCCCCTGGACGATGCCCTCGGCGGTGATGTGCAGCCGCGCCATCAGGCCGTCGGCACGCGGGCCAGCCGGGCCTCGATCCAGCCGATCCAGGCGTCCAGCCCTTCGCCCGTCTGGGCGGAGACCCGCAGCACCTGGATATCCGGACGCACCCGGCGGGCGTACGCGAGGCAGCGTTCCACGTCGAAGCGCAGGTGGGGCAGCAGGTCCACCTTGTTGAGCAGCAGGAGCTCCGAGGCGGCGAACAGGTCGGGGTATTTCAGCGGCTTGTCCTCGCCTTCGGTGACGGAGAGGATCACCACCTTGTGAGCCTCGCCCAGATCGAAGGCCGCGGGGCACACCAGGTTGCCCACGTTCTCGATCATCAGCACGGAACCCGCCGCCGGAGCAAGCTGGTCCAGGGCATGGCCCACCATGTGGGCGTCCAGGTGGCAGCCCTTGCCGGTGTTGATCTGGAGAGCCGGCGCTCCCGTGGCGCGGATG
>JAJZQW010000066.1 GCA_021802985.1 Acidobacteriota bacterium
CCGATCTATCTGCTTGAAGGCCGGATTCATTGATCCCTTAAACACAAAGCCATCAGGAAAGGACTGAAGGCGGGCGGCCTCCCGGATGGTTATGGTACGGGCCTGATCGGAGTCAAAGTGAATATGCGAGTACGAGTCCTTGCTGAGGTGGGCCATAAGCGTGCGTACAGGTTTATCCGCATGGAGTTTCCACCACTTGTTAGGGAACTTGCTCGGGTCGTAGGGAATGCGCCAGGACGCAATAAAGTTGCTTACGTCTGGGTTCCGGGCGTGGGTCGGAAGGCCACGACGTTTACGACTGGCGAGCCACGCTGCGATCTTAGCCTCCACAAATGCATGAACTTGCGGGTATTCCCACCCAGATTGGATCTCAGCGAAGATTTTGTAATCGCGTGGCAGGTAGCGAAAGACATGGCCGGTCGTGGCCTCGGTCACGAAACCAGGCCACTCCCGCATCAAACGGGAATACGGGGTTGCTGGGTCGTTTGTTTTGTAGTCGACCGGCGTGGACGGGTCCTTAGCACCACGGACGATCTGCTTAGTGCGGAGCAAATCTTGCGCGAAAAGCGGTGGGAGATCGGCCAAGGCCTCGGAAGCCGATGTCGCAGGAGGAGCAGATCGCGCCGGATCCTCGATCCAGCGGTGGTGTTCCGAGCCCTCGTCCTTCAGCACTCGCCGTGCGGCATTCTTTGAACCTGCGTAGCCAGGCGGCAGGTCAATGTGGTGGGTGGGCGAGGGGAAACGCGGCTTGATTCCAGTGGCACGGTGGAATCCCACCAAGATCATCCGCTCGCGCATCTGTGGGACGCCGTACCATGCGGCATTTAGAAGGGTGTACGCAACGTCATAGCCCTCCTCGGCGAGGCTCTTCGAAACCAGTTCGGCTACGTTGATGCCACCATGGTTGAGGATGTCAGGGACGTTTTCCATCAGTAGCGCCACCGGCTTCGTGACGCGGATGAATTCAACGTAGCGTTGCCAGAGGCTCACGCGGCCGTCAATCAGAAACGCTTGATCGGCGGTAACCTCCTCGCGGAGACGTGCCTGCTCGCGGAGTTTTGCACGGCCCACACGGGCGAAGGCTTGGCACGGCGGACCCCCGACCAGCACATCGATCTGGTTGTCGGTAGCGCCATTAAGCCCAAGGTCAGCGAAGACACTTTCGGCGGTCTCAGCCACTGCATCGCGTGGGATGTGGTGGGCAGGTCGATCGCCGCCTACGGAGTGTGGGCCAAAGTTCGCTCCGTGGGACAGCGCTGCCCAGGGGTCGTTTTCGACCGAGGCGACCGGCGTGAATCCAGCCGTCAGGAAGCCGAGCGAGATGCCGCCGCAGCCCGCGAACACGTCCATGTATCGAATCGATGCGCCGTCTTGGATGCGATGCAACTTGAGGCGGATGAGTTCATCATCCGCGTTGGAGACAACTCGCATCTTTGAAGGGCTCGACGTGGAGTTCCTGCCGTCTTTTAGCGACCTCTCGAGTGCCGTGGGAAGCGGCGGGGCCTGACAGGGGTTGTGGGCGGACATCCAGATTCTCCAAACATGATTACTATGCACCAGTGCGGTTGTTTCTTACCAGGCATGCCGCTAGACCCGTTCAGCTCGGGGGGCCCAAACGCTTCTTGGCATGGGCCTTCGCAGTCACCCTAGGGCCCTCCACAACCTCGACCACCACCGCAGGGTCGCCAAGAACCACAAACTCACGGCGCTCCGCATGATCCGAGATCTCGACAACCCGACGCACTCGCTGTTGGGATATCCAGCTTGGGTTTGCTTCCCCTCGCATGATCCGCGCAACATGTTCTGCAGCCATGTCGACGTTCAGAACGACTTCATGCTCCCACAGGCGGATCACCTTCCAGCCTGCGTCGGTAAGCCCCAGTGAAAGACGGGAATCGCGCTCTATGTTGGTGACGAGCTTAGCCGACCAGAAGGCCTCCCGGGTACGGGGCCGTGCGTAGTGAAGCGGGCAACCATGCCAGAAGCAGCCATCGATGAATACAGCCACCTTCTCCTTGGTGAAGGCGATGTCGGGTTTGCCGACGGGGGCCTTGGCGTTTGAATCACCAATGAGCCCGCGGGCCTCAAGCGTGGTACGGAGCGCCACCTCGGGTGTGGTGTCGGCCCCGCGAATTCGGGACATCTGCTCTGACCTCGTGAGCGCCATAAATATGAGGAGAACATTGTTCACCATGGCCCGGACAATCTTTTGGTTTCATGCGCCAGATGATTGATCCGCTTGGTCGCCGCAGGCTTCCGCAATCTCGGATGGTGGGGAGACCCCAGAAGCGGCGGTTAATCATGACCCGCGTCCTCTACCAACCATCGGGTCAACACCAGCGCCTTCAAAGCCTCGAGATGGGCATTGCTACGCCCCTTTATCGCGCCCGGCAGGCTACCCGCTCGTCACCGGTATCCGATACTCCCGGTCCGATCTTTGGGAGCTCTGGTTGCGAGACAGCTTTGAAGCTTGGCAACCAGGCAGGGGCTTGCCTTTAATGCCCCATCACGGGGCTATGGAGGCAGCAGTGAATGATTCCCTGAGACGCGTGGTGGGTGAGGAGGATGTGGTGACGCCAGACCACTACCGGGCACTGTGCCTGGGAGTGGGTCCGCAGATGTGGGCTGACGCCCAGATGCTGAGTCAGGCGACCGGGATGGACTTGGCCGGGACGCTTGCGATTCTCGCCGCTTCCGGTGGGCTTGGAGCCCTATTCCAGATGGGGCCCACGGACCTGGAGCGGTGCGGCGTCCCTGAACAGGACTGCCCCAAGATCGCCGCCTTCTTGCCCCTGGCCAATCGCCTTCTCTGCGCCAGGGCTGCTGCCACTGCTGACGGGTCCACTCGTCGCCAAGTCGCCGAGGAACTCGAATACAGGGGGCTGCAATACTCCCAGATCGTCGCCGGTGTCATGGCTTGGTCGGCCCAAGGCGTGCGGGTTGCCGATCGAATCATTGCCATCGGCACGAGGTCCGAGGTGTTCCTGGATTTCCCAGAAATCCTGCGAACCGTCATCAGCAGCGATGGCGGAGTCTCAATGATCCTCTGGATCTGGCGGCCGGTGCAGCAGGTTGTCCTTAGCAAACAGGACTCCAAGAACGCGGATGATTTGCGGATGATGGCTTCCGTGCTCAACCTGCGGCTGGTGGACATCCTTCACGTGAGCTATGGAGGGTCTACCTCCCAAGCGGTGACCGATCAGTGGGTTGAGTAGCTGAACTGATGTGGATATTCAGCTTGAGGCGGCTTCATGCCGCCTCTTTTTGTTTTGGCCTGAAGCTGCGCTCTGACCTAGCGGAGTGAAAGCGTTGAAATTTCAACACTTTCACCATGGTTCACACTTGGGCTTTCTGCCGGTGACACATCGCGAAGGGCACAACCTTCCAATGCCGTAGTCACCACCGCGGAATCAAAAGCGTTGCGGCAGATCGATCTGTGCCTTTTCACCGGCCAAGTGTACCGCCAGAGTGTACCCCGCGCTCCCGACCAAGCTCTTTTCAGGGGCAAAATCGGGCGTCAAAAAAGCCCCGAAACCTAGTGGTTACGGGGCTTTCGTTCTGGCTCCGGAGGAGGGATTTGAACCCCCGACCTAGTGATTAACAGTCACCCGCTCTGACCCCTGAGCTACTCCGGAAGGGCGAAGGTCCATTCTACCGGAGGCGATCGCGAATTCAAGCGGGGGCGGGCGGTCTAGCCCCGCTGGAGTTCCATGAGGATCTGCCGGGCGGCGGCCTTGAGGGTCTCGATGACGCCGGTGCCCTGGTTGGCGACGGCCTCGATCATGGGTTCGCCACGGAAGCGGAGGAGGCGTTCCATCTCGACCACGGGGGCCGCGGAGGGCATGTCGCGCTTGTTCAGCTGCAGGACGTAGGGGATGGAACGGATGTCGAACCCGTTCTCCTTGAGGTTGGTGGCCAGGTTGGCGATGGACTCGATGTTGGCCTCCATCCGGGCCTTCTGGCTGTCGGCCACGAAGATGATGCCGTCACAGCCGCGCAGGATGAGCTTCCGGCTGGCATCGTAGAAGACCTGGCCGGGCACCGTGTAGAGGTGGAAGCGGACCTTGAAGCCCTTCACCGTCCCCATGTCCAGGGGCAGGAAATCGAAGAAGAGGGTGCGATCCGTCTCCGTGGCGAGGCTGACCAGCTTGCCCTTCTTCTCGGGATTGGCCTGCTCGTAGATCCACTGGATGTTCGTGGTCTTCCCGCAGAGGCCGGGGCCGTAGTAGACGATCTTGCAGTTGATCTCGCGGGACGCGTAGTTGATGAAGGTCATGGACGGCCCCGACTAGTCGCCGAAGAGCCGGTCGATGTCTTCGTCCGTGATCTCGGAGAAGGGACTCTCGAACCGGTTCCCCGTGTCCGATTCCTTCTGGGCCCGCTGTTCCACCTGGTCGAAGATCTCCTGCAGTTCCTTGCTGGCCTTCTTCACCCGCAGCCGCACCAGGGCCAGGCTGGAATTCTGGTCGAAGATGACCACCAGGATGCCGCGCTTGCCGACGATGGAGATGTGGAGGTTGTCCTTCTCCCCCTCGTGGAAGAGCAGGCTGAACTCCTTCTCTCCGATGAGCTTGGCCAGGCCGTCCGTGGCCGCCACGTTCCCGGCGGTGAGGGAGGCCAGGCTGGTGGCGTCGATGCTCTTCACATCCCCGGCCGCGGCGATCTGCTGGCCGTTCTTGTCCACCAGGAACACCACCTTGGCCGAGGCATCCTTGGAGAGGCGGCCGATGATCTCCTGGAGGAGCTTGTACTCCTCCTCGAACATGACGAGATCCAGCTTGGCCACGACAACCTCCGGGGGACTGCTGTCTGGAGGATACCGCAGTTGACGATCAGTAGGCGCCGGAGCCGGCCCCGCCCCGGGCCACCGCCACGGAGGCCGAGAGGCCCAGGCGGGTGGCGCCGGCGAGGACCATGCCCAGGGCGGCCTCGTAGGTGCGGATCCCCCCGGAGGCCTTGACGCCCAGGGCCGTGCCCACGGTCCGGCGCATGAGGGTCACGTCCGCCTCCGTCGCCCCGCCGGTGGAGAAGCCGGTGGAGGTCTTCACGAAATCCAGGCCGGCCTCCAGGGCCAGTTCGCAGGCCCGGGCCTTCTCCCCATCGGTGAGCAGGCAGGTCTCCAGGATCACCTTCAGCGTGGCGGGGGCGGGAACAGCGGTCCGGAGCGCCCGGAGGTCCTCCGCGACCCGGTCCCACTGCCCGGACTTGGCCGGCCCGAGGGCCAGGACCATGTCCACCTCCTGGGCCCCGTCGCGGAGGGCGGTCTCAGCCTCGAAGGCCTTCGCCCGGGTGGCGGCGGCCCCCAGGGGGAAGCCCACCACCGTGCAGGTCCGGACCGGGCTGCCCTTCAGCAGCCCCGCGGCCAGGGGCACCCAGACGGGGTTCACACAGACCGAGGCGAAGCCGTACTGGCGGGCCTCGGCGCAGAGGACCTCCACCTGGGCCGCCGTGGCATCCGCCTTGAGCAGGGTGTGATCGATGAGGGGGGCCAGGTCCCAGGGGCCCGCCGGCGCCCGGCATTCGGAGACGGGGCGGTGATGCACCCCCTGCGCGTCGCGGAGGAGGCACCACCCCTCGTCGCATCCCAGCAGTTGGGGGCGCGCAGCGGAGGGCTGGTCAAGAAGCCGGGCGCGGACTTCGGCGGTGAGGTCGAGCAGCAGGTCCTTCATGGGATCCATCATGGCGCCAAGGGGATCCTGCGGAAAGCCGGGTACAGGAAAAGCGGGCCGAAGCCCGCTTTTCCATGGATCAGGTGGCGGAGACTACTTCTTCTCGGCCTTCTTCTCAGCCTTCTTGGCTTCCTTCTTCTCAGCCTTCTTGGCTTCCTTCTTCTCGGCCTTCTTCTCCTCGCCGTTCATGGCCTTCTTCTCGGCCTTGGGAGCAGCCTCAGCCTTCTTCTCGGCCTTCTTGGCGTGGTGCTTCTTGGCCTTCTTCTCAGCCTTGGGGGCCTCGGCCTTCTTCTCCTCGGCGGTCATGGCCTTCTTCTCAGCCTTCTTGGCCTCCTTCTTCACGGCCTTCTTGGCTTCCTTCTTCTCGGCCTTCTTCTCCTCGCCGTTCATGGCCTTCTTCTCGGCCTTGGGAGCGGCCTCGGCCTTCTTCTCGGCCTTCTTGGCGTGGTGCTTCTTGGCCTTGGGGGCGGCCTTCTCTTCGGCCTTCTTCTCCTCGCCGGCCAGGGCCTTCTTCTCGGCCTTCTTGGTCTCCTTCTTCTCGACCTTCTGGACCTTCTCGGCCTTCTTGGGCTCGGGCTTCTTGGCCTCACCGGCGAAAGCGGGGCTGATCAGCGCAGCGGCGATGAGCAGCAGGGCAAGCTTCTTCATGACGTTCTCCCTGGGGGTATCCGGCACGGCCGGAATCTGGGTCTCAATAAGCAGGATCCAGGCCAATACAAAAATGTTAATAATAAATAGCTTACAAACTCGACTCATCCCGAAATCAGGTTGCATCCTGCAACCTGTGGCAGGCTGCGACTCGGCGGCCTACTCGCCACCCTCGTGGAACCCGTACCGCTTGAGCTTCCGGTAGAGGGTCGTGCGGTCCACGCCCAGGACCTCGGCGATGCGCTGCTTCTCCCGGTGCCGTCCCACCAGGATCTGGATGTAGCGCCGTTCCAGTTCGTCCAGGGTGGGCCAGTCCTCGATGAGGGCGGGAACCTCGTCGCCCGCTCCCGGCTCCCGGAGGGTGCGCTTGAGGACATCCGCCTGGATCTTCGCGGGGAGGTCATCCACCGTGATCTCCCGGCCCCGGCTCAGCTGGGTGAGGTTCTCCACGGCGTTGGCCAGCTCGCGCACATTCCCCGGCCAGGAGTAGGCCTCCAGGACCCGGCGGGCTTCGGGATGCAGGTGGTAGGCCTGCTGGTCCTTCTGGGCGAACTCGGAGAGGAAGTGGTCCAGGAGGGGGGGGATGTCCTCGCGGCGCTCCCGGAGGGAGGGCACCGCCAGTTCCACCACGCTCAGCCGGTAGTAGAGGTCCTCCCGGAAGGACCCGGCCTTGACCATCTGCTGCAGGTCCCGGTTGGTGGCGGCGATGACGCGGGAATCCACCTTGATGGTGCGGGTGCCGCCGACCCGGCGGATTTCCTGCTCCTGGAGCACCCGGAGGAGGCGCACCTGGAAGTTGGGGCTGGTCTCCCCGATCTCGTCCAGGAAGATGGTGCCGCCGGAGGCCTCCTCGAAGAGCCCCGGCTTCTCGCCGGCGGCCCCGGTGAAGGAGCCCTTCACGTGGCCGAAGAGCTCGGATTCGAGCAGGCTCTCCGTGAGGGCGCCGCAGTTCACGGCCACGAAGGGGCGGTCCCGCCGGTCGCTGGAGAGGTGGATGCTCCGGGCCACCAATTCCTTCCCCGTGCCGCTCTCCCCGGTGATGAGCACCGTGGCCCGGGAATTCTGGAGGCTGGCGATGGTCTTGTAGACGGCCATCATCTTCGGGCTGGAGCCGATCATCAGGCTGCGCTTCCCTTTGGGCGAGGCGGCCTTCTCCGTGGCCTGGCCGCTGGACTGCCGCCGGGCCAGGGCGCGGGCGACGAGGGCCTTCAGCTCCTCGTTGTTCCAGGGCTTGCTGAGGAAGTCGAAGGCGCCTTCGCGCACGGCCTCGATGGCCGTCTCCAGCGTCCCGAAGCCCGACAGGAGGATCGTGTCCACGCCGAGGGGCTTGGCCACCCGGAGCAGATCCAGACCATCCTTCTTCGCCTCGAGGTTGATGTCCGAGAGCAGCAGATCGAAGGGCTCCTTGTGGAGCAGTTCCGTGGCCCGGTCCGGGTGCGTGGCCTTGACCACCTCCAGGCCCAGGGTCTCCAGGAGCTCCTCCAGGAACTCGCAGGTCTCCTTGCTGTCATCCACCACCAGCACCCGGGCCATGGCGCCTCCCGGGATGAAGGTATCCCAAACCGGGCTTCCGGCCGAAGCACCGCGAGCGTATGCTTCGGGACACCCATCCCGGAGAATTCCCATGCGAAGGCTTGCGCCCCTTGCCCTTTCGGCCATCTTCTCCTGCCTCAGCCTCCTCGGGGGCGATCTCACCATCACCTCCCACGTCAGCGGGAAGGGCCACTTCGCCAAGGAGGGCAGCCAGGTCCAGTACGTGGACGCCACCCGGCTGCGGACGAACAACGAGGGCACCAGGATCGACAGCCTGGTGGACTATGGGCACGAAGTCTTCTACACCATCGACCACACCAAGAAGGTGGTCACCAAGGTCACCTTCAAGGACATGCAGGAGGCCATGCAGGCCATGGAGGACCAGATGGCCAACATGCCTGGGATGGTCACGCGCATGATGTTCGGCGACACCACCGAGGTGAAGGTGGAGCAGCTCGGGACCGACACCGTCCTGGGCCGTCCCTGCAGGAAGGTCCGCGTCAGCATCGGCAAGATGGTCGAGGAGCTGAGCGTGGATCCCTCCCTCCAGTTCCCCATCCACGACTACGCCAAGGCGATGTCCTTCGCGAACCGCATGCCGGGCGCCATGGGCACCCTGTTCAAGCGGATCTCCCAGGAGGTCGGCAAGCTCAAGGGCGTCGCCCTCCGCACCCATATCAAAGGCCTCATGGGCATGGACATCACCACCGAGGCCACCGCCGTCTCCACGGCCCCCATCCCCGCCAGTGTCTGGGCCCTGCCGGCGGGCTACAGCGTCCGGGATGGCGGAAAGGAGATGAAGGAGAGCATGAAGGGCCCGCACTAGCTAGACTGGACGGGGCCCTTCGCGGGCCCCTTCCGTTCGGACGCCCCATGAGCCCCCAGCCCACCCCGCCCTCCTTCGACGACGGCCTCGACCGGCTGGAGGCCCTCGTGCAGCAGCTGGAATCCGGCAACCTGAGCCTGGAGGAGGCGCTGGCCCGCTTCGAGGAGGGGGTCCAGCTCAGCCAGGCCCTCCAGCAGCAGCTGGCGGAGGCCCAGCGCAAGGTGGAGGTCCTCAAGGCCGGGCTGGGCGGCGAGTACCGGGCCGACCCCCTGGAGCCCGGCAAGGGGGCCCCATGAGCGGCGAGGCCGCCACCCGGGTCCAGGCGGACCTGGCGCGGCTGCTTCCCCTCCTGGACGCCCGGCTCACCAAGTCCTTCCAGGATGGCGAGGCCCTCCGCCTGGCCGAGGCCATGCGCTACAGCCTGGAGGCCGGCGGCAAGCGGGTGCGCCCCGTGCTCTGCCTGCTGGCCGCCGAGGCCGTGGGTGGGCGGACGGAAGATGCCCTGCCCGGGGCCCTGGCCCTGGAATACATCCACACCTACTCCCTCATCCACGACGACCTGCCGGCCATGGACGACGACGACCTCCGCCGGGGCCGCCCCACGAGCCACAAGGTGTACGGCGAGGGGCACGCCATCCTGGCGGGGGACGGCCTGCTCACCGAGGCCTTCCGCGTGCTGGCCGCCGGACCCGGCGATCCGGCCACCCTGCTGGAGGCCACCGTCCTGCTGGCCGAGGCCGCGGGCTGGCGGGGCATGGTGGGCGGGCAGGCCCTGGACCTGGAGGGCGAAGCACGAGCGAAGACCCACCGGCTCGCGAAGCGAGATGGCCCGAAGGGCGAGGCCCAGGGAGGCTCCGCCTCCACGAGAGCAGCGAGTGGGAAGGCGCTCCAAGAGGAGCGCCTGTCAGGCGGAGGGCCGAGTGAGGGCGAGACCCTCGACCACTACGACCTGGACCACCTCCGTCTCATCCACCGCCTCAAGACCGGCGCCCTGCTGCGCGCCTCCCTGGAGATGGGCGCGGTCCTGGGCGGTGCCTCCGCCGCCGATCGGACCGCCCTCCGCGCCACCGGCGAGGCCCTCGGCCTGGCCTTCCAGATCCAGGACGACATCCTGGACGCCACGGCCACGGACGCCGACCTGGGCAAGCGGGCCGGGAAGGATGCCGGCAGGGGTAAGATCACCTACCCGTCCCTCCTGGGCCTGGACGGCGCCCGCAGGGCCCTGGAGGAGGCGACCGAGACCGCCCTATGCCGACTAGCATCCCTTCCCAACCGGACTTCCCTGGAGGCCTGGGCCAGGTACTTGGCCCAGCGCGGGAAGTAGGGCGAACCATGACCGGACCCGCGAGCCCCTATCCCCTGCTGGACTCCCTGTCCGCCCCCCAGCAGATCCGCCACTTCACCCCCGCCCAGCTGGAGCAGCTGGCCGCGGAGGTGCGCGCCTTCCTCATCGCCTCGGTCTCCGAGACCGGCGGGCACTTCAGCTCCAACCTCGGCACCGTCGAACTGACGGTGGCCCTCTTCCACCACTTCGACTTCCTGCAGGACCGCATCGTCTGGGACGTGGGCCACCAGGCCTATCCCCACAAGATCCTCACGGGACGCAAGGACCGCTTCCCCACCCTGCGCATGCACCACGGGCTCTCGGGCTTCCTGAAGCGGGACGAGAGCCCCTACGACCACTTCGGGGCCGGCCACGCCAGCACCAGCATCTCCGCGGTGCTGGGCATGGCGAAGGCCCGGGACCTGCAGAAGCAGGACCACACCTGCATCGCCGTCATCGGGGACGGGTCCATGACCGCCGGCATGGCCTTCGAGGGCCTCAACCAGGCGGGCTACCTGGCCACCAGGAAATTCCTGGTGATCCTCAACGACAACGACATGAGCATCAACCCCAACGTGGGCTCGCTCCAGGGCTACCTGAACCAGATCATGTCGGGGCAGTACTACCACCGCTGGCGGGACCGCATCGAGCACGCCATCAAGGCCATCCCCCTGGAGGGGCTCAGCAAGGGCGTGGCCAAGGCCGCCAAATGGAGCGAGGAGAGCTTCAAGCGCCTCATGGTGCCCGGCCTGCTCTTCGAGGACCTGGGGTTCCGCTACATGGGCCCGGTGAACGGGCACGACGTGAACGCCGTCTCCAAGGCCCTGACCGAGGCCAAGGAGAAGATGAAGGACGGTCCCGTGCTCCTGCACGTGCAGACCAAGAAGGGCTACGGCTATGAGCCCGCCGTGCAGGATCCCCTGAAGTGGCACGGCGTCACCGCCTTCGATGCAGAGGCCGGCGAGATCATCAAGGTGGTCCAGGACCCCGCGAAGCCCGCGCCCCCGAGCTACACCTCGGTCTTCGGCAAGGCCCTGGTGGAGCTGGGCAAGCACGACGAGAAGATCGTGGGCATCACCGCAGCCATGCTCGACGGCACGGGGATGAACCTCTTCCAGAAGGCCCACCCCGACCGCTGCTTCGATGTGGGCATCGCCGAGCAGCACGCCGTGACCTTCGCCGCGGGCCTCGCGGCCCAGGGCATGCGGCCCGTCTGTGCCATCTACTCCACCTTCCTGCAGCGGGGCTTCGACCAGGTGGCCCATGACGTGTGCATCCAGGACCTGCCCGTGACCTTCGCCCTGGACCGCGGCGGCATCGTGGGGGCCGACGGGCCCACCCACCACGGCCTCTACGACATGGCCTACCTGCGCTGCCTGCCCAACATCGTACTCATGGCCCCCAAGGACGAGAACGAGCTGCGGCGGATGCTCATGACCGCCCTCTACTGCGGCCATCCGGCGGCCCTGCGCTACCCCCGGGGCAGCGGCCTGGGCGTGCCCCTGGAGGAACCCATCACCGCCCTGCCCGTGGGCAAGGGGGAGCTGCTGCGGGAGGGCTCGGACCTGCTCCTCTGCGCCATCGGCTCCATGGTGGATCCGGCCCTGCGCACGGCCGAGGCCCTGGCGGCGGAGGGGATCTCCTGCGCCGTGATCAACGCCCGCTTCATCAAGCCCCTGGACGCCGACCTCCTCCACACCTGGGCCCGCCCCTGCCGGGCGGTGGTGACCCTCGAGGAGGGCTGCGCCCCCGGCGGCTTCGGCGCCGCGGTGGCGGAATCCCTGGCGGACGGCGGGCTGGTCCGCCCCCTGCTGCGCTGCGCGGTACCTGACCACCTGGTCCACCATGGCGATCCCAGGCGGCTGCTGGAGGAGGAGGGGCTCGATCCTGCCAGCCTGCTGCGACGGATCCGGGAATTCCACGGCACGCTCAAGTAAAACCTTGCGCACGGGGCGGGAAATTCCTAAGGTTTCACCTAACCCAGGTTCCGTTTCCAGGCTGAGGAGTTCCGTGAGGCTTCACCCGAGTCGTACCTTGACCCTCTGCGCCCTGGCCGTGGCCACCGTCCTCCTTCCCGCCCAGGGATGGGATGGCGCCACCCAGGCCCAGGGGTGGGCGCGCCAGGACAAGGACGACTCCTTCACCTTCTACGATCCCGGGGCGAAGGTCCTCCACACCTGGATGCGCGACGGCGGCGAGATCCGCACCATCCCCCTCGGCCGCCTGGAGACGCCTCCTTCCAAGTGGATCGTCGATCCCCGCGGCAACGCCTGGGTGGTCGATGGCACCACCCTCACGCAGATCGAGCCCACGGGCCGCATCACGAAGACCATCAAGCTGCCCGCTGAAGTGGGAAGCGTCTGCTGGGACACCAAGGGCTTCGTCCTCTCCTTCAAGACCCAGGAGCCCTACCTCGAGAAGCGCCGCTATTCCGACGGGGACGATCTGTGGATCTTCGGCGCCAAGCCCGGCAACAAGGAGGCCCTCTCCAACCGGAACCTCCATCCCCTGCTGATGGATGATCTCGACCACATCCTGCTGGGGAACGGGAACGATCTGAACCTGAGCCTGATCAACGCCGACTCGGGCAAGAAGGAGGGCGAGACGGCCTTCAAGCTGGGCCAGGACCCTGCGCCCGCCTTCGCCGGGGGATCGCTGGACCGCGGCCCCCTCTGCCTCTGGAGCGGCAAGAACGTCGCGTTCGCCTCCCTGAAGGCCACGGACCTGCCGGCCGCCGTCCGGGGCACCCTGCAAGGCCAGGTCCTCGCCCGCATCGACCTCACGTCCTCCGCCGTGGCGTTCCTCCCCACGGGGCTCGGGGACGACCACCTGCTGGTGGGTGTCCTCGAGGGCAATGCCGTGTTCGTGAATCCCAAGGGCGGGCTGCTGCTGGTGCCGGTGAAGTAGCTACTTGGCCAGGAGGCGCTCCCGGTCCAGGTAGGGGATCGTGCGCCAGTTGTCCACCGTCGAGAGCGAGAGGCTGGGCCGCGAGAGGACGTACTCCAGCAGGAGGTTCCGCTGGAGGGCCTTGGTCACCAGGTCCGGCTGCCCCTTGAAGCCGATGGCCGCCATGTAGCCGCCGCCCCCCCTCAGGCGGTAGGTGCTCAGGGCCAGGGTGAAGACCTGATCCGGCCCCACGGGCCGGCCCTGGTAGCGGAGCCCCACCACCCGGCTGCCCACGGGCTTGCCCAGGTCCAGGGCATAGGTCACGCCATCCACCGTGTCCACGTTGTAGAAGGGCATCTCGCGGTTGAAGAGATCCGGCTTCCAGCTGAAGTGGTAGGCCGTCGCCGCGTGCTCCAGGTAGAGCCGCAGCTGGGCGCCGGTGAGGTGGATGCGGGCCACCCGGTTGTCGAAGGGGAAGAGCGCGTAGAACTGGCGCACGCTGGTGGGTCCCTTGGGGATGAAGATTCCGGGGTCGGCGCAGGCCGCCGCGGAGAGCTGGGCCCCCGTGGCCTGGCGCTGGACCTGGTGGACCAGCTGGGCCAGGGGCGTGTCCTCCATCCGGCCCCAGCGGCCGTCCAGGTCCGTGAGCAGGGTCGTGGCCGGCGTGTCCAGGTAGCGGGTCGTGGCCGCCCTCAGGTCCGCCGTGAGACGCAGGACCTCGGCATCCACCGGCGTGTCCGCCGCGGGCCGGATCAGCCGGCCCTTGGCGGAGAGCACCCGCCAATGGCCGTCCTCCTGGCGGAGGTCCAGGTCCACCGCGGCCAGGGCCCGGCCATAGCACTGGGCCTGGAGGATCGGCACCCCCTTGTGTTCCGTCTGGACCGCCGTGTGCGTGTGGCCCGTGAAGATGGCATCCAGGCCCGGCACCTGGTCCGCCAGGCGGAGCGCCTCGTTCTCGTCCCCCTCGCGGCCGTCCACCTTGCCCAGTCCGGAATGGAGCAGCGCGACC
>JAJZQW010000067.1 GCA_021802985.1 Acidobacteriota bacterium
CGATCTGTCTTGAGGTCTTCGCTCACGCGGGCGATCTCGGCCACGGCCTGGGACATCTGCTCCGCCGAGGCCGCCAGCTCCGTGCTGCCGGAGGCCACCCGGGAGGCATACTCCGATACGTCCAGCACCGTCTTCCGCATGCCTCCGTTGTAGTCGTTGAAGGCCTGAGCGGCCTCACCCACCTCGTCGATCGCCGTGATCGGGATCTGCCTGGACAGGTCGCTGTGGCGGAGCCCCTCTACCAGGTGGTGAAGCGGCCGCACCATCCGGCGCGACAGGGCCCGGGCCAGGAAGAAGACGAGGGCCGAGACGGCAAGCATGCCGGCGAACATCACCGTGGCGATGGTTCGCACCTGGCGGTTCACATCATCCACATACACCCCGGTCCCGACGGTCCAGCCCCAGGGGGCGAAGGTCCGTACGTAGCTGACCTTGGGGAAGAGGCCCTGTTCCCCCGGCTTGGTGAACTCGTAATGCAGGAAGCCCCCTTCCGGGGGTTTGGCCGTCTGTTCCAGGTCCCGGAAGAGTTTCGCAAAGGCGGGGTCACCCAGGTCGTCCGTGGCCTTGCCATCCCAGTCCGGGTGGGTCCCGTGGGCCACGATGCGGGGGCCGGGAGACTGGATCCAGAGGTAGTTGGTCCCGTCGTAGCGGAGGTTCTCGATGATCGCCTTCCCCCGGGCCTGGGCCGTTTCCAGGGGGCGGGTTCCGGCCTGAACCTGAGCCTGCTGCTCCTGGAGCAGGCTCAAGGCCGTCTCGACCACCTGCCGAACGCCATCCTTCTTCGCCGCCAGGACCGCCCCGCGGAGGGTGGGCAGCACGTAGAAGCCGAAGAACAAGAGGAACAGGCCCACGGGCAGAAGGCTGAGGGCGAGCACCTTGCTGGACAGGGAACGGAATTGGAATGGGCTTCGGGCAGACATGGCATCCCCCTATATGAAGTGATCTTTGATTTTTAATCGGACGTGGAGAAAAATTTGTTTAATTACGACAATTGGACAGCCCGGTGGGAAGACCTCAATCAAGAAGGCTAGGGTCTTGACATGTGACTTCAATTGACTAATATTTTTTTCGGATTTTGATTCATGCCCTCCAGGAGGGATGAATCGTTTTCCCATTCATCTAGGAGGACCCCATGACCATCCTTCGCACCCGCGAACCCCAGGTCCTGCCCGCCGCGGCCGCGAGCCTGGAACCCTTCCGCCTCATGCGCGACTTCCTGCGCTGGGACCCCCTTCGGGACTACGACCTTGGCGCCCCGACCGCCGCCTTCATGCCCAGCTTCGATGTGAAGGAGAGTTCGGATGCCTACCAGTTCAAGGCCGATCTCCCCGGCATCCTGGAGGCCGATCTGGAAATCAGCCTGGAGAGCAACCGGCTCACGGTTGCCGGCAAGCGCGAGACCGAGGCCGTGAACGAGGGCGAGCGCTGGCACCTCTCCGAGCGGAGCCATGGCAACTTCAGCCGGACCTTCACCCTGCCCGAGGATGTGGATTCGGAGAAGGTGGTGGCCGAGCTGCGCAACGGCGTGTTGACCCTCATGGTGCCCAAGCGCCCCGAGGTCCGGCCCAAGAAGATCTCCGTGAGCCTCGGCTGACCGGCGGACCAAACGCAGAAAGGCCCCGCGGGTGCGGGGCCCTTTTGCGTCCCGTGCCGGCGCTTCAGTTGTAGAAGGCCTGGGGGGCGCTGAAG
Organism: Acidobacteriota bacterium; assembly: GCA_021802985.1. Taxonomy (GTDB): domain Bacteria; phylum Acidobacteriota; class Holophagae; order Holophagales; family Holophagaceae; genus Geothrix. The sequence goes on from JAJZQW010000067.1 coordinate 1,690, forward strand.
GTCAGGGGGGTGGTGGCGGACTGGTAGCGCACGGTGATGTCGCCATCGGCCACCACAAGATCGGGATGCCCGTCGCCATCCATGTCCGCGATGGCCACGCCCAGGGGGCCCCAGAGGCCCAGGGAGTTCGAGGCCGGCAGCAGGGTTCCCGGATTCGCGGGGTCCTGGCGCAGCACGGAGACGCTGCCGGGGAAGCCGGGCAGGCCGGCATTGGCCACCACCACATCCGGGTGCCCGTCGCCATCCAGATCACCCACGGCCAGGGCCGCGGAACGGTAGTCGGTGGCGTACTCGACATGGGTGGGGAAGGTGCCTGCGGTGCTGCCCTGGAGCAGCACGCTCAGCCCCAGGGTGTTGGGACCGGTGGCGGCCCCGTCGTCGGCGGTGAGGAGGTCCAGCTTCCCGTCGCCGTTGAGGTCCACCGCCTTGATGGCCACGGGCTGGACACCGGTGGTGTAGTCCACGGCGCTCTGGGCGACGAGGGTCGGGGAAAACTGGATCTGGCACAGGACGGATACGGTGTTCGCGGTCGTGGCAACGGCGATATCCGGCCGGCCGTCGCCATCCAGATCCGCCACGGTGACGGCCTGGGGATCGCCTCCCACGGTGATGGCCAGCGGCGGATTGAAGGACCCGGCAGCGGCCTGGGTGAAGACCAGCACGCTGTTCGCCCCGCTGGCGGCCACCACGATGTCTGGCAGGCCGTCCCCGTTCAGGTCGCCCACGGCCACGTCCAAGGGGGTACGCCCGGGCGTGGAGAGGAGGGTCGCGGGCTGGTAGTAGCCCGGCCGGGCGGGATCCGCCAGCCGCACGCTGACCGTGCCGTCAGAGGCGTTGGCCACCACCAGGTCCGGCAGTCCGTCGCCATTCAAATCGGCGAGAACGAAGTTGGCCGGACCCGTGCCGACGCCGAACCGCACGGGCATGGCGAAGGTGTTGGCGGCGGCCTGGAAGCGGGTGCTGATGTAGCCCGGGGTGGCGCTCCCGTCCACGCTGGTGGACACCATGCCAAGGATGTCCGGCAGGCCGTTGGCATCCGAATCCGCCACGGCGATGCCGTTCACCAGGTAACCCTGGGAGGGGCCGGGATTGTAATCGGATCCGGAACAGCCCATCAAGGCTGCGAGGCCGAGGGTGCCGAGGACGAGAGGGAGGGGGTGCCGCATGTGAAGACTCCGGAAGACTGCCCCAAGGGTGGAGATCTTTGTCGTGACTGGCAAGAGGGCCGACCATTGGACCCTGCCCCCGGAATCCGGGTTGAGGCCTTCTTCAGATTTCCGCGACGCTGACGGCCCAGGTCACCAGCTCCCGGGGGAGCAGGGCCGGCCAGTAGGCGACGATCTCCTGGGCCTTGGGGCGGCCCCCGGCGAAGCCGGTGACGCCGGCGGGGCCCGCCGTGACCAGGGGCGCGATCTCCCGGCCGAACCGCTCCACTTTTTTCCGATCGGGATCCTTCACGCTCAAGCGGAGGACGATCTCGGCGGGCTCGGCGGGGGCGGAGGCGATGCCGGCGTGGACCGTGCTGGCGCCCAGGAATTCGGCGTCCGTGTGCTCATATTCGAAGCCCGCAGCCTTCAGGCGTTTCCAGACGATGTACGCAAGGAGCTTGGCCTTCTCCAGGGCCCGGGGACCACTCAGGACCAGCTGGCCCGTGGCCTTGTAGCCCCTGAGGTAGGCGCCACTCACCTTGAGGAAGGGGGTGCGGGGCTTGCCCTGGATGCCGCTCACGCGCACCCGGTCCGGGCCGGCCGGTTCCAGCTGGATGCTGGTGAAGTCGGCCACCACGTCCGGGGTGATGTAGTTCTGGGGATCGCCCATCTCATAGACCAGCTGCTCGCTCACGGTGTCCACGGTGACCATGCCGCCGGTGCCCGCATGCTTGGTGACGACAAAGGTGCCGTCCTCCGAGCATTCCGCGATGGGATAGCCCACGTTCCAGAGTTCGGGCACCTCCCACCAGCGGCTGAAGTTCCCGCCCGTGGCCTGGGCGCCGCACTCCAGGATGTGCCCCGCGATGGTGCCCGCGGCCAGGCGATGCCAGTCGTCGGCGGCCCACTTGAACGCGTGGATGAGGGGCGCGAGCGTGAGACCGGGGTCCGTGCAGCGGCCCGTCAGCACAATGTCGGCGCCGGTGTCCAGGGCCTCCACCATGGCCTGGGTCTGCAGGTAGACGTTGGCGCTGAGGATGTCCCGGGGGGCATCGAACAGCCCCTCGCCCGTGTCCATGTTGGCCAGCTTCAGGCCCTGGGCCTTGAACTCGGCGAGTCGGCCCAGCACGTCATCGCCCGTGACGGTGGCGATCTTCAGGCCCTTCACGCCCAGCTTCTTGGCCACTTCCAGCACGGCGGTCCGGCAGGCCTCGGGGTTGACGCCGCCGGCGTTGGCCACCACGCGGATGCCCTTGGCCTTCAGCTGGGGCAGCACCCGTTTCATCAGGTCCACGAAATCGGTCGCGTAGCCCAGTTGCGGATCCTTCCGCCGCTGCTTCTGCATGATCGAGAGCGTGACCTCCGCCAGGTAGTCCAGCGTCAGGTAATCGATGTTCCCGGCCTCCACCAGCCGGACGGGGGCATCGATGCTGTCCCCCCAGAACCCCTGGCCATTGGCGATGCGGACGATTTTTGGCATGTCGGACTCCGATCGAGACGGACGTTCAGTCTAGCCCATGGGCCGAGGGGGTTCAGGGCTACAATCGGCCCCATGGCCACCTTCCCCTGGAGCAACCGATTCCTGACGGGCTTGGCGATGGTGGATGAGCACCACCGTCGGCTGGTGGAGCTGACGAATCAGATCGGGACGCTGTTGGAGCGCCCCGAGGCACCCGAAGCCGGAGACCTCCAGGCTGCCTTCCTGGAACTGGAAGCCTACGCCGGCTACCACTTCAAGGCCGAAGAGGCCCTGATGGACTCGGCTGGCGTGGATCCCCGCCATGCGGAGGGCCACCGTGCCGAGCACCGCGGCTTTCTTGACGATGTCCTGCGCTTGAAGGCCGAGGCAGGGCCCACCCGGCCCGAGAAGGCCCAGGAATTGTCTGCCTTTCTCACGCACTGGCTGGTCTACCACATCCTCTCCACCGACAAGGCCCTGGCTCACCAGATCGAGGCCATCCGGGCGGGGAAAACCCCGGGCCAGGCCTTCGGGCGGGGGGCCGTCCTCGGGGCCGATGTCGCCGATCTGCTGCTGGAGGCCATGCAGGGGCTCCAGCGCACGTTGACCCGACGCAACCGGGAACTCACCGACCTCAACGCGTTCCTGGACCATAAGGTGGAGGCCCGCACGCGGGAACTCCAGGATGCCAACCGGGCCCTGGTCCAGGTGGTGGGTGACCTGGAGGCCACCCGGGACGAGCTGCGGGCCTCCTCCGCCCGCTACCACGCCGCCATGGACACCAGCCTGGACGGCTTCTGGGTCCTGGACGAGCAGGGCCGTTTCCTTGAGGTGAACGACCGTTATTGCCAGCTCTCCGGGTACACCCGGGACGAGCTGCTGGGCATGACCATTCCCGACCTGGAGGCCCAGGAGACCCCGGAACAGACTGCGCGCCACATCGAGAAGGTCCTGGCGACGGGGAGTGAGCTCTTCGAGACCCTGCACCGGGCCAGGGATGGCCGGATATGGCCCGTGGAAATCCTGGCCACCTTCTGGCCCGAGCAGGGGCACCGTTTTTTTGTGTTCCTCCGGGACATCAGTCCGCGGCGGAAGGCCGAGCAGGATCTGAGGGAGAGCGAGCGGCGCTTTCGGATGCTCTTCTACGACGCACCGGTAGGCCATGCCCTGAACCGGATGACGGACGGCTGGTTCCTGGCGGTGAACGAGACCTTCGCTGCCCTCACTGGCTGCACCATGGATGAACTCAATGCTCTGAGCTACTGGGATCTCACCCCCCGGGCGTACGCCGACCAGGAGGCCCTGCAGCTGGCGTCCCTCCAGACCCGGGGCTTCTACGGGCCTTACGAGAAGGAATACATTCGCAAGGATGGCCGGCGCATTCCCGTGCTGCTGAATGGCAGCCGCGTGACGGATCCCGATGGCACCGAACTGATCCTGTCCGTCGTGTCCGACATCAGCGAGCGCCGGAAGATCGAGCAGGAACGCGAAAGCCTCATCCAGTCGCTTCAAGAAGCGCTCGAGGAGGTGCACTCCCTCAGTGGCATGCTCCCCATTTGCAGCAGCTGCAAAAAAATCCGGAACGATGGGGGCTACTGGCAGCAGATCGAGGCTTACATCGCCGAGCACTCCGAGGCTAGCTTCTCCCACGGCATCTGCCCCGACTGCGCGGCTGCCTACTTCCCCGGGATGGGGAAGAACAGGAAACCGGACTGACACCTACTCGTAGCGCAGCGCCTCGATGGGATCCAGCTTGCTGGCCTTGGCGGCGGGATAGAGGCCGAACAGCAGCCCTACGCTGGCGGGAACCATCAGGGAGGCGGCCAGGGCCCAGAAGGGCACCGCCCCCAGGTGCTTCATGAGCAGCTGGCTCAGAAGGGTGCCGAAGCCCAGGCCCACCACCAGGCCGATGAGGCCTCCGACGAGGCACAGCGCCACCGCCTCGATGAGGAACTGGATGAGGATGTGCTTCCGCCGGGCGCCGAGGGCCTTGCGCACGCCGATCTCCCGGGTGCGCTCCGTCACGCTCACCAGCATGATGTTCATCACGCCGATGCCCCCCACGAGGAGGCTGATGCCCACCATGGCGCCGCTGGCGAGCATGAGGGTCCGGCCGATCTTCTCCACCTTCTCGATGGCCTTGCTGTTGCTCTCCAGCATGAAGTTGTCCACGTCGCTGCCGTGGAGGCCCCGGATGCGCCGGAGCGCCTCGCGGATCGTCTCCTGGGCTTCCCCCACTGGGATGGCGCCATCCACCTGGAGTGTCCAGTAGGCGTTGTCGAAGGACCCCGGACGGGCCAGCTCCCGGAAGCTGCCGAAGGGGACGTAGAACATCCCGTCAGGCCCCCACATGTCAGCATCCTCCCCGGTGTCCTGGGGCACGAAGGGGATGCCCTCGTGGGGCTTCAGGATGCCCACCAGCTCGGCGGTCTGCCCGTTGACGGTGAAGGTCCGGCCCAGGGAGGCCTCGGTGAACCCGAGGTCCTCGGCCACTTTGGCGCCCAGGATCGCCACGTTGGCCCGGGTGAGGCGGTCCGTGGCCGTGAAGGAGCGCCCGCAGGCCAGGTCGAGGTTCCCCAGCTCCAGGCCATATTCGTCGATGGCGGTGATGTAGGAGAGGCGCCGGTTCAGGCTGCCCGACTTGAGGATCAGGCCCTGCCGGTTGAAGAGGGAGGTCTGCGGACTGGCGATCCGGATCCCTGGAACGAGAACCTGGAGCTCGCGGACGGTTCCGGGGTCCATGGGCATCCGGGTGATCCGGGCCTGGGTCCGCCGCTGCAGGGGCACCCAGGAGCTCAGGAAGAAGATGTGGGTGCCCTCCTGGCCCACCTCCGCCATGATCCGGGTCTCCAGGGCCTGGGTGAGATCCACCACCGTGATCACCGAGGCGACGCCGATGATGATGCCCAGGGTGGTGAGGGCGCTGCGCAGCTTGTGGGCCCTCAGGCTGGCCAGGGCGGAGTGGACCGTCTCCAGGAACCGGGAGCGGGAGGCGTTCACGAAGAGCTCCCGCCTGGGGGCAGGATCTTGACCGGGCTGCCGTTCGAGAGCCTGGACAGGGCCTTGATGGGACCCGTGATGACCTGGTCGCCCTCCGTGAGGCCGTCCAGCACCTCCACGGCCCGGCGGGTCGAAAGGCCGGTTCGGAGGGTGCGCTCCTCGGCATGACCCTTCCGAGCCACGAACACCACATTCTGGCTGAGGGTCATCAGGCCCAGTCCCGGAGACTTGGCGTCATGCTCCTGGATGGCGGCAAGGGGCACCGCCAGGACCTGTTTCCGTTCGGCCGTGAGGATGGCGATCCGGGCGCTCATGCCGGGCCGGAGCGCCTGGAGCTCGTCGGACCGGCCGGAGAGCTGGATGCGCACCTTGTAGGTCTGCGCCTCCTGCATGCCGCCGCCGAAGGTGTTGTTCGCGGCGCGTTCCGTGCCGGAGGCGACGGTGACCACCTGGCCCCGGAAGATGCGCCCGGGCAGGGCATCCACGCTCACCTCTGCAGGCTGGCCGACCTTGACCTTCACGATGTCCAGCTCTCCCACCTTCAGGTCGGCCATCATTTCCGAGAGATCGGAAATCACCATGAGCACGGCCCCCGCGAGGTTGGTCTGGCCGGCGATGGCGGTCTCGCCCTTGGCGACCTGGAGCCCTGTCACCTGGCCGGACATGGGGGCGCGGATCACCGTCTTCGAGAGCATGTCCTCCGCCTGGGCCACGGCCGCCTCCGCCTGCTGGACGCCGACCCGGGCCCGTTCCAATTGGGTGGTGGCGTTCTGGAGGTTCAGCTGCTCCTGCAGGTAGTCCTCGCTGGACACGATGCCCTGGCCGAACAGTTCCTTCCTGCGCTGGAGGGTCTTCCGGCCCTTTTCATAGGTGGCCTGGGCATTTTCAAGGTCTTGCCGGGCGGCATCGAGGGAGAGCCCGGCCCGCACCCGGTCCTGCCTGAGCCGCTCCTGGTCGAGGGTGACGAGCAGGTCCCCCGCCTTCACCCACTGGCCGTCGGTGACATGGATGCCCTTGATCTCCCCATTCACGGATGTACCCACGTTCACGCGGACCTTGGCCTGGATCTCCCCGTTGGCCACCACGCTGTCCTGGAGATCCTGGCGGTGGATGGTTTCCACACTGCACGCGACTTCGGTTCCAGAGGGCCGCCCGAACAGCAGCCAGCCGAGGCTGCACGCCACCAGCACCCCGGCCACGGCAAGGGACCCTTTTGTGCTTCGCTTCATGGCACTCCCGGGAGATGGCCCGGGGTTGCATTAGGGGCACTCGGGCGGATTGGAAGGCGCCAGTATGGAATATTCCGAGGCCAGGCGGAATAAAAAAACGACCCACAGGGTGTCTGAACGGCCGGGCCCCGATCTTCCGGGTGTCTGCTACTCGTACCGCAGCGCCTCGATGGGATCCAGCTTGCTGGCCTTGGCGGCGGGGTAGAGGCCGAAGATGAGGCCGATGGCGGCGGGCACGGCGAAGGCGCTGACCACGGCCCAGAGGGGCACGGCGCCCATGGTCCCCAGCAGGGCCTTGCCCAGGGCCGCGCCGATGATGTAGCCCAGGCCCACGCCGATGGCGCCGCCCAGGATGCAGAGGAAGGCGGCCTCGATGAGGAACTGCAGCATGATGTCGCCGCGCTTGGCGCCCACGGCCTTGCGGATGCCGATCTCGCGGGTGCGTTCCGTGACGCTCACCAGCATGATGTTCATGATGCCGATGCCGCCCACCAGCAGGGCGATGGAGACCATGCCGCCCGCCACGGCCGTGATGGTGCCGGTGATGCCGCTGATGATGCCGGTGATCTGCTTGGGGCTGAACACCTTGAACCCGCTGGGCTCGTTGCCGCGCAAACCCCGGATGCGGCGGAGGGCGTCTTCCACCAGTTCGGCCCCATCGTCGGCGGAGAGGCGGGGATCCACGCGGGCCTGGAAGAAGAGCTGCCGCCGCTGGGCCTCCGTGAGCTGGGCCATGCCGGTGCTGAGGGGAATCAGGATGTTCTGGTCCGGGTCGTTGCCCAGCTGGGCGCCCTGCTCCTCCAACACGCCGATGACCTCCAGGCTGAGGGTGGGTGTGCTGATGATGCGGCCCAGGGGGTTGCCCTTGATGCCCAGCTTATCGATGACCCGCGGGCCGATGATGGCCACCTTGTTGCCCAGCCGCAGGTCGGAGGGTACGAAGTTCCGTCCGGCCGTGAGGTTGATGCTGTTCAGCTCCAGGTAGGTCTCGTCCGTCATGATGAGGTTGACGTTGGCGCTGCGGCCCTCGAATTTCACGTCGGTGCCATTGAAGAAGAGTGGCGTGACCTGCGTGATCTGGGGCACCGCCCGGGCCAAGGCGTGCATGTTGTCCAGGGTCAGGTCCTTGTTCTTGATCTTCGTGTACTCGGCGAAGGGCATGTCCATGGGGAAGACGGGCCGGACGAAGAGGGTCTGGCTGCCGGCCCGCTCCACCTGCTTGAGGACGCTGGTCTTGAGGCCCTGCACGAGGCTCACGACGACGATGACCGCCGCCACGCCGATGATGATGCCGAGGGTGGTGAGGGCCGAGCGGAGCTTGTTGGCCTTGAGGGCCCGCACGGCGGCGGAGAGGGGCTCGCGGATATCCATCAGGATTTCGTCGGCGTCTTGGCCAGGTCGCTGTCGGAGCGGGCGCGCAGGGTGATGGAGGCCTTGTCCTTCAAGGTCTTCAGCTTCCGGATCGGCCCGGTGAGAACCTTGTCGCCCTCGGCCAGCCCGCCCTTCAGCTCGAAGTACTGGGTGTTGGCGATCCCCACGTCCACCTGCCGCTCCAGGGCCTTGCCGTTCTTGAAGAGCATCACGATGTTCCGCGTGGCGGGCGCCAGGAGGCCCTGCTTCTGGGCGTCATCCAGGCTGCCTTCGCGTTCCAGCACGGCCTGCAGGGGCACGCGCAACACGTTCTTGGCCTCGTGTGTGAGGATGACGGCCCGGGCGCTCATGCCGGGGCGGAGCTTGTCCAGGTCCTCCCGGCTGCCCTTCAGAAGCACCTTCACCTTGTAGAGGTTGGCGTCCGTGCCGGTGCCCTCGGTGCCCGTGGCCACTTCGATGACGGTGCCCTGGAACACCGTGCCGGGCAGGGATTCCACGTTCACCTGGGCGGTCTGGCCCACCTGGGTGCGCACCACTTCGCTCTCGTTGACCTTGATCTCTGCCTGCATCTCGCTCATGTCGGAAATGATCATGAGGGTGGCACCCGGCAGGTTGCTCATGCCGGGGATGGCGGTCTCGCCCATCTCCGCCTTCAGGCTCGTGACCTTGCCGGCGATGGGGGCCCGCAGGGTGGCCTTGGAGAGGCCGTCGCGCATGGCCTTGAGATTCGCGTCGCTCTGGGCCACGTTGGCGCGGGCGGACTGGTAGGTCAGCTCGGTGCTTTCGCGGTTCAGTTTCTGCTGGCGGTAGTCCTCGTCGGAAATGAGCCCCTGCTGGCGGAGCGCCTCGTAGCGGCCGAAACTCTCCCGGGCCCGCTGCCGGGCGAATTCAAGCCGGTTGGCGTCCTTTCGGGCGGCGTCCAGGGCCGCGGCGGCCTGGGCCACCTGCTCCCGCAGGCGCACCTGGTCGATGGTCACCAGCAGGTCCCCGGCCTTCACGTCCTGGCCGTCCTTCACGTGGATGGCCTTGATCTCGCCGGCCACCGAGGTGCCGATGTTGATCTGGGTCTTGGCCCGGATCTCCCCCGAGGCGGAGATGGTCTCGCGGATATTGCCCCGCGAGATGGCATCCCAGGAATAGGCATCCTCATCGTCCCGGGCGCCGCCAAAGGCGACACTCAGGCCGATCAGCACCACAAGGGCCGCACCGCCGATGAGGAGGAGCTTTTTTTTGCGCGAGGCCATCTAGCGGGCCCCGAGGACACGGAAACCGAGGGCCACGACCACCGATACCGCGACGCAGAGGATCGCGCCGCCGGTCTTCAGACGGGTGATCTTCCGCAGGGCCAGGTAGGTCAGCACCACTTCCGCCACATAGAAGAGGTCGAGGCTGTAGAGCAGGGCATGGAGCTTGAGGCTGCTCACCTGGATGAAATACCCGAGCGAGGTCGGCGCGATCTTCTCCGGTGTCAGGCCGCCGATGGGCCGCACGAGGCAGATGAGGGCGATCAGGAGCATGTAGGGCAGGCGCACTAGGCCCGGCACGGTGGCGGCGCTGAGGGCCTGGAGGTAGCTGGGCTTCTCGCCTTCGGACATGCCCTTGCCCACCAGCCAGTAGAGCAGCGCGAGGATGAGGACCACGATGACGGTGCCGAACAGGGCGCCCAGGACCCCGAAGGGGAGGATGAACTTCTTCTGCATGTCGATGATCGTGTCGATCTGGGCCGACTGGATCTGAGGGTTCCGCTCCAGGATGGGGCGGAGCATGTCGTCCACGTCCACCTTCAGGCCCCAGATCACGGTGAGGATGACGCCGGCGGTGGTCAGGGCGCCCAGGGCCCAGCCCCAGCTCGGGCTCAGGTTCAGTCGCTCGAAGAGTTCTGAAGGGGACGTGAAGACCCCTACGATCTGGTCCAGGAGACCGGGAGCCGGGGGCTTGGGAACCTGCGGCTGTTCGCCATACAGAGAAGAGGTTGGGTCGCTCATGGAGCCTCCGGGGTGGTTCAACGGTAGATGAGTCAGGTGTCCATTGTTCCACCAACCCGGTCAGCGGTTGGAATTTGCCGTCGGACGGTGGCCAGGGCCGGGCGGCCGGGCCCTGACGATTCGTCAAGGAAATCCCGAGATTGCGTGCCCGCCCCGGGTGGAGGACTAGAATGAACGCTTCCGGCCCTCGTGGCCCATTGGAGGTTCCATGGCCACTGTCGCCGCCACATCCGAAGCGCTCATCCAGCAGGAAAACCAGTACGGCGCCCACAACTACCATCCCCTCGACGTGGTCTGCACCAAGGGCGAGGGCGTCTTCCTGACGGACGTGGACGGCAAGAAGTACATGGACTTCCTGGCGGCCTATTCGGCCGTGAACCAGGGCCACAACCACCCGAAGATCGGCGCGGCCATGATCGCCCAGGTGAAGACCCTGGCCCTCACCAGCCGGGCCTTCCGCAACGACCAGTTCCCCCCGCTCCTTGAGAAGCTGTGCAAGCTGACCGGCTTCCAGAAGGCGCTGCTGATGAACTCCGGCGCCGAGGCGGTGGAGACCGCCCTCAAGGCCATGCGCAAGTGGGCCTACGATGTGAAGGGCGTGGAGTACGGCAAGGCCGAGATCGTCGTGGCCGACGGCAACTTCCACGGCCGCACCACCACCATCGTGGGTTTCAGCACCGATCCCGACAGCACCAGCAAGTTCGGCCCTTTCACGCCGGGCTTCAAGATCGTGCCCTACGGCGACCTGAAGGCCGTGGCGGATGCGATCACGCCGAACACCGCCGCCATCTTCATGGAGCCCATCCAGGGCGAGGGCGGCGTGGTGATCCCGCCCAAGGGCTTCCTGAAGGGCCTGCGCGAGCTGGCCGACAAGCACCACTGCCTGCTGGTCCTCGACGAGATCCAGTCGGGCCTGGGCCGTACCGGCAAGCTGTTCGCGTTCCAGCACGAGGGCATCCGGCCTGACGGCATCACCATCGGCAAGGCCCTCAGCGGCGGCTACTACCCCGTCAGTGCCTTCCTGGCCGATGACGCGGTGATGAACGTCTTCACCCCCGGCATTCACGGCTCCACCTACGGCGGCAATCCCCTGGCCTGCGCCGTGGCCTCCGCGGCCCTCGATGTTCTCGTGGACGAGCAGCTGGTGGAGAAGACCGCCGAGCTCGGCAAGCACTTCGAGGCCCGGCTCAAGGGCCTGAAGACCGACAAGGTGAAGGAGATCCGCTGCATCGGCCTCTGGGCCGGCGTGGAACTGAAGCCGGAGGCCGGCGGCGCCCGCAAGTACTGCTACGCCCTCAAGGACCGCGGGATGCTCTGCAAGGACACCCACGAGAACACCATCCGCCTGGCCCCGCCCCTCGTCATCACCAAGGAGCAGCTCGACTGGGCCGTGGATCAGCTCGAGGCCGTGCTGGCCTAGGCAGGAAGGCATTCCTGAAACGGGGGCCAGGGGCCGGAGCCATCCGACGCCCTGGCCCCCGCGGTTTCGTCAGGCCCGGATGGCCCACCGCAGCTTGGCTGCCTTCGACCGGGGGTTGTCCAGCTGCTCCTGGAACGTGGCGCGGGTCGGCGTCTCGGCGATCTCGGCATAGAAACCGGCCCGAAGGCCCTCCTGAAAGGCCTTCTTCACGCGCCGATCCTCTCCGGAGTGGAAGCTGAGGATGGCCACGCGGCCGCCGGAGCGCAGGGCCCGGGGGATGCCGGCCAGGAACTGGTCCAGGACCTTGAACTCCTCGTTCACGGCGATCCGCAGGGCCTGGAAGGTGCGCTGGAGGGTGCGCCGCGTCTCGGGGTCCTCCCGTTCCAGGCCGTGGTCGCGGCTCAGCACCGTCCGCAGGGCCTCCGCCAGTTGGGTGGTGGTGTCCAGGGGGCCTGGGTGCGTCACGAGGGCCTTCGCC
>JAJZQW010000068.1 GCA_021802985.1 Acidobacteriota bacterium
CTACGAGCACGTGAAGGCCGTGGTGGACCGCGAGGCGGCGGGCGGCAAGCTGCTGGGCGTCTTCGCCCAGTTCGGGGGCCAGACGCCGCTGAAGCTGGCTTCGCCCCTGGATGCCGCCGGCGTGCCGCTGCTGGGTACGCCGCTGAAGGCCATCCTGGGCGCCGAGGACCGGGAGCGGTTCGGGCAGGTCCTCCAGCGCCTGGGCATCCCCGCTCCGGCCTGGGGCATGGCCACCAGCTTCGAGCAGGCCCTGGAGGTGGCCCATGGTCTGGTCTACCCGGTGATGGTGCGCCCCAGCTTTGTCCTGGGGGGCCGGGCCATGGCCGTGGTGTTCGACGACGCGGGCCTCGAAAAGTACATGCGGGAAGCGGTGGCCGTGAGCAATGACCAGCCCATCCTGCTGGATCGCTTCCTGGATGGCGCGCAGGAACTGGATATCGACGTGGTCTGCGACGGCGAGCAGGTGGTCATCGCGGGCCTGCTGGCCCACATCGAGGAGGCCGGCATCCACAGCGGCGACAGCTACGCCGTGATCCCCGCCCTGGGCGTGCCCGAGGCCATCGTGGAGACGGTGAAGGATCACAGCCGCCGCCTGGCCCTGGATCTGGGCGTGCGGGGCCTCATGAACCTGCAGTTCGCCGTGAAGGATGGCGTCGCCTACTGCCTGGAGGCCAACCCCCGGGCCAGCCGCACGGTGCCCTTCGTCAGCAAGGCAACCGGCGTCGACTGGGCCGGCGTGGCGGCCCGGGTAGGTCTGGGCCAGAGCCTGAAGCAGCAGGGCATCAGCGATGGGGTGCCCCGGGCGGTGTCGGTGAAGGGCGTGGTCTTCCCCTTCGCGAAGTTCCCCGGCGTGGACCCGGTGCTGGGCCCCGAGATGAAGAGCACCGGCGAGGTCATGGGCATCGGCGAGACCTTCGGCGAGGCCTACGCCAAGGCCCTGCTGGCCGCGGGCATCCCGCTGCCACTCTCGGGCACGGTGTTCCTCACCGTGAACGATGCGGACAAGGCCCGGCTGCCGGAGCTGGCCCAGCGGCTGGTGGGCCTGGGCTTCGGCCTCTGCGCCACCGAGGGCACGGCCCGCACGCTGGAATCCGTCGGCCTCAAGGTGCGCCGCATCTTCAAGGTGAACGAGGGCCGCCCCAACGCCGTGGATCTGCTGAAGAACGGCGAGGTGCAGTGGGTCATCAACACGCCCCTGGGCCGCGATGCCTTCTTCGACGAGAGCGCCATCCGCAAGGAGGCCCTGCGCCTGAAGATCCCCTGCCTCACCAACCTCAGCGCCGCCCTCGCCGCCTGCGAAGCCGTCGAGACCCTGCGGGGCGAGATGAAGGTGCGGGCCATCCAGTCGCTGGGGTGAGGCGCCCGCGCCATGGCTGGCGCGGGTAGGGCACTTTCCGCCCGGGATGGTATCAGAGCCCAAATGGGGACTTGACGCAGACCACGAATGGAATACATTCGTGGTCAGAGGTTGCATCATGCCAGCGCCCAAATCCATCAATCTCCACAAACAGCGAGCCCATGTTTCCATCACAGCGGATCGCTTGATTTTTGCTCAAGCCTTTGCGGCCCGTCGCGGACAGAACCTTTCAGAATTAGTGGAAGGTCTCATCGACGGATTGCGCGGAGTCAACGCGGCCGATACGGACAGTCTTGATCCCGATTTCGCGGCCCTCCGGGGGTCCATCAAGGGCGTGGAATCGTCCAAGACGGGGCGCCGGGCGGCTTTTCATGAGCACCGTCTAGGCCACAAATCATGAAAGCCCTGCTGGATATCAATGTGCTCCTGGATTTCCTGATTGGTCGAGAGCCGTGGGATGAGGATGCAGCCCAGGTTTTTGCCGTCGCCCAGGCCAGGAAGGTGGATCTCTATGTCTCCGGTGATGGATTCTCAACATTGGCCTACTTCCTTCAAAGGGAAGTGAAGCCAAGGGAAGAAGCACACCGGCGCCTGGGTACATTGCTCACCAACATTCATGTGGCTCCCGTGGATGGGGCTGTTGTGCGATCTGCCCTTGGGATGGGAATGAAGGATGTGGAAGATGCGATTCAAGCGGCTGCTGCTATCAGACACGGCATTTCAATCATCGTGACTAGGGATGAGGGTGATTTCCGAGGGGCTGAGGGCCTATTGTCAGTCAAGTCCCCAAAGGGATTTGTCGCAGCGCTGACCGCCACTCCAGACCTGGATCCAGAGCGGGATTTCATGGCCCAGCACCGTGACCGGGTGCGAAAGTCCCTCAGGGAAAAACTGGCATTCCACAATAATTTATCCCTCCATGGAGAACCCATTTCGGAACGTCTGGGACCGATCTCTTTCGGTCTTTGGTTGGAGGAAAAGGCCCTACGTGAAAACCCGGTGGCTATCAATGCCGCCATGTGGGAACGGGAAACCAAGGGCACGAAATCGCTATTTGATAAGTGCTTGTTCCTGTATGAGAGGCTCGACGTCATCACTGGATTGACAGGTTCAGAGCGTCGAGGGCAAATCTACGGTGTCATGCTGGACCGCCTCGATCTCTACCTATCCCGGTTGGCTAGCCACCCACACACTGGTGGTTCCCTTCTCGATGAGTAGGGCATGGCTCGGCGTTTTGCTTGGACCATAATGTCAGCCCCGCACTTACCGCGCGTGGCAGACTTGCTCCCTCGGAGATTCCCGTGTCCGCATCCATTACTGACCGCATCCAATCCTTCCTCGCCTCCGGTCCCTTCGCGGTGGTGGGGGCCAGCACGGACCGCTCGAAGTACGGCAACAAGGTCCTGCGTTGCTACCAGCAGCATGGGAAGGAGGTCTACCCGATCAATCCCAAGGCGCCGGAGGTGGAGGGGCTGAAGGCCTACCCCTCGCTGGCGGCGCTGCCGGTGAAGGTGTCGGCCATCTCCGTGATCACGCCGCCCGCCGCCACGGAGCAGGTGGTCCGCGAGGCCGCCGCCGCAGGCGTGAAGCACATCTGGATGCAGCCCGGCGCCGAGAGCCCCGAGGCCGTGCGGCTGGCGGAAGCACTCGGCCTGAACGTCATCGCTGGGGGGCCGTGCCTGCTGGTGATGATGGGCTACCACGACTGAATTCGCTGCGCGAATTCAGATAGTGGATGAAATTCTTCCTACTTTCAGGGCCAAGGAAACTCGCGGACCTCTTTTTGAATGGTTTCGCAACTGTCGGGTGATCGACCCTGCCGCTGTTCGAGGGCGTGGTGTTTGATGCCCTCCAAGAAGATGGGCAGGTAGGTGCGCTGAAGGGCGGTACCGGGTGGGAAGGTAAGGTCCATCCACTTCCCGACCCGCGTCATCTCTGAGTCCACATTAATCCGGCAACCGATCGCTCGACCCAGGATCGTGGCATAGGTGGTCATTCGGTCGATATCTTTTGGGCTGACGGTGTTCTTCGGCGATCGCTTTTTCACAGTGGGGTGATGTACCTCACTTCGCTTTCTGGCTATGGGAGGCGGCTCTTGGGCCCAGGTTGTCTTTTCTTTCTGCTCGGATTGGGCCACAAGGGGTAGTGACAAAATTACGGCGAGCACGACGCGGATGAATCTCACATCAACTCCTTCGACATCTTCTATTACATATTGCATTTATCGCAGTATTCACTCCGATTTTTAAGACGACGGTCTTGGGACGAGGATTTTTCTTGGAAGCGACGGTTGAGTCGACCCATGGAGCAGAAACGCTCAATATCAATTCGCGGAGCGAATTCCCTAACTGAATCCGCGCAGCGGATTCAGCCTAGGCCAGGCCCAGGTCCTGACGGATCGCCAGCCGCTGCTCCTCGTGGGCCTTCAGCACCTTCGGCACTTCGCTGTGCCATAGCTTCGACACGTCGGCGAAGGAGATGGTCGGCTTCGAGGCGGCGCCAGGGGTCGACGGTTCGGTTGAGTCCGGCGAGAACATCCCGCGGATACCAGGTTTCGGGGTCATGGCGTGGGTTCCTCAGGAGTGAAAGGTACGCGGTCTGGAGCTGGTAGGCAACACCGGATTCGGGCGGCAGGTGCCGGGCCTGCACCTGGGCCATGGCTTCCTGGTCGACGGCCAGGCTGCCGGAGCTCCCCTCGTCCACGCGGATGTAGTAGAGCCGGAGGCCCCGCGCCACTTCCGGCACCTGGGCCAGGAAGGTGCGGGGGGCCCGGGCATGGGTCCGGGCCATGCGATCCAGGGGCACAT
The DNA here is from genome assembly GCA_021802985.1 of Acidobacteriota bacterium. Classification (GTDB taxonomy): domain Bacteria; phylum Acidobacteriota; class Holophagae; order Holophagales; family Holophagaceae; genus Geothrix. The sequence continues at coordinate 4,165 of JAJZQW010000068.1, forward strand.
AGCGCCCCTCGCGTTCGGAGCGCTCCAGCATGGCCTTCACGGCGCCGGCTGGATCCCGGTCCGCATAGGCCAGGTGGATCTCGCTGGGGGTGCGGCGGATCCGGGCCAGCAGGAAGGCGAGGCCGTCTGGATCCGTGTGCGGCGCGTCGAAGACGGCCCCGAAGGACCAGCCCAGGGCCGCAGCGCCGGTGGTCTTGCTGGTGGCCTGCCCGCCCATGAGGATCAGCACGGGGTTTCCCTGGGCCGCCGCCAGGGCCCGGTCGCGCAGCCGCTTGCCCAGGGCATGCAGGTGGACGGCCGCCCGGCCGGCAGGATCCTCCAGGGCCTCATAGCCCTGGGTGGGGTTGTGCCGGAGGCTGGGGAGCAGGGTGGCAAGGACATCCGCGTTCATCACCTGGCCGCCGAGGCTGTCGGGCAGGGCGGCGTAGTCGTCGAGGGCCGTCTCGGCCCGGCGGGCGCAATCCGCAGCCTCCGCCTCCAGGGCCCCGCACAACTCGTGACGCGCGGCCTCGTCCAGCTCCCAGTAGGAGCGGCGGAGGTGCCAAGGCACCTGCTGCCAGGGAAGCGGGGTGGTCATGGGGACACAGTACGGCAAGTCCACGCTTTCCGCCTTTATGCTTGGGTCCATGGACCAGCCCGCCTTCACCCTCCTCTTCCCCGGCCAGGGCACGGAGGCCGTGGGCATGGCCGCGGGCTGGGAGGCCCACGCCCCCTGGCGGAACGCGCTGGCGGCGGCGGAGGCCCGCACGGGCGCGCCCCTGGGGCGGCTCATGGCGGAGGGCCCCCTGGAGGACCTGCGGGCCCAGCGCCACGCGCCCTATGCCGTGCTGGCCCATTCCGTGGGTGTCTACCGGGCCCGGCGCGCCCTGGGGATGCCCCTCCCGGTGGCTGCCGCGGGGCACAGCATGGGCTTCTACTCCGCCCTGGTGGCGGCGGAGGTGGTGCCCCTGGAGGCGGCCCTGGACCTCATCACCGCCGTGGAGGAGCTCAGCGAGGCCACCTTCGGATCCGGCACCATGGGCATGGCCTTCCTCATCGGCGTGCCGGAATTGGATCTGCGCGAGGCCCTGGCCGGCCAGCCGGATCTGGTGCTCTCCAACCGGAACGGGAAGGCCCAGTTCACCGTCTCTGGCCCGGTGGGGCCCCTGGAAACCCTGGTGGCGCACTTCCAGCCCACGGCCTTGAAGGCGGGCCTGCTGCCGGTCCGGCATCCGCTCCACGGGCCCCACATGGCGCCCCTCCTGCCGGCCCTGGCTCGGCGGCTGGCGGGCGTGGTCCCGGCGGTGCCGACCTTCCCGCTGATCTCCCACTTTGATGGGCGGCTGATCCGGGAGGGGGGTGCCGCCTGGGACGAGGGGCTGGCCTCCGTGGCCCTGCCCGTGGATTGGCTCCAGGTGGTTCGCCGTCTCCAGGCCCTGGGGGCACCCCTGGCCGAATGCGGCCACGGCAGCCAACTGTCAGGTCTCACCCGCTGGGCGGACCGGAGCCTCCAGGTGGTCTCCCTCCAGCCGGCACCGCAGGCCTGACCCTCAGCGGCAAGGATCCGCTCAAAGAAGAGGCTGGTAAAAGTCGTCTTTTCTGGCGGACGTGCCGATAGAAAAGCAGTTCGACCCTCTGCCATGATGGGAACTCCCCATCCACCAGGCCACCCATGCAGGTTTCCCCCCTCATTCTCGGTGAAGCGCTCGCGAATCGGTGTTCGCAGGTGCTCTACCGCTGCCTGGAGGAGGTTGGCAGCACCAAGGGCGTCCTCTACCTGCGCGTGCCGGGGCAGGGGACCTTCGAGGTGGTGAGTTTCTTCGGCTGGCCCCGGGGCACCCGCCCGCCGGTATCCATCCCCGAGGACCATCCGTTGATGGTGCGGACCCAGCGGGAGCGCCGCAGCTTCGTGGTGAACGATGCCTCGGACGCGCCGGAGCTGTCGGCCTTCGGCCAGGGCGGCGAGTGGCCCCGCTACCTCATCACACCGCTGTACCTCATGGGCGATTGGGTGGGCCTGCTCATCCAGCGGGACCGCATCAAGGGCGGAACCTTCGACCGGGACCGGGATGAACCGCCCACCCTGGCCATCTGCGGCGACCTTGAAGAGGCCCTCCGGGAGTTCCATCTCTACGGCACGTCGCCCCGACCCGGACCTTCCGCCCGGCCGGACGACCTGACCCTTCCCGGGACCTCCTCGGGGAGTTCTTCGGGGACCTCTTCGGGGACTTCTGGCATGTTGGCCTTCCTCCAGGAAGGTTCCGGACCCGTCCTTCCCAGCGTGTCGGGAATCCCCACCGCCTCGGCCATCATCGATGAAGTCGCGCCGGTTCCTGAGCGCCTGCTGCCCCCGCCCGCTGGCCCGGCGGCTCCGGCCCTGCACGCTCCCCCCGAGCCAAGGCTCCCGTCCGTTGGACCGGGTCCGCACGAGCGCATGTACGGTTTCCCGGCCGGGCAGGATGGCTACACGGCCCTGCCCTGGGAGGCGGATCGCACCCTCAGCGGCTGGGTGGTTCCGCAGGCGAACCCCGAGCGCAAGCGGGGCATGACGACGCCCGAGCACCGGGCCTACTTCTGGGAGATCGCCGGGCTCATCACCCAGATCCTCTCCGCCGCCGCGGTGGCGCTCTGGACCGAAGATCCAGAGGAGATCCGGCCCATGCTGGCCTACAGTCAGCTGCCGCTGTCGCCGGAACTGCAGCAGCAGATCCTGGCCCATGCCACCTTCCACCTGCCCTCGGTGCGGGAACAGGATCTGCGGCTCATCACCCGGGTGGAGCTGGCCGAGGGCGTGGAGCTCAAGGGGGCCTTTGCCACCTACATGCCCCTGCTGTTGAACGAGACGAGCCAGGGGCACGACCTGCTCATGGTGTTCCGCCAGGAGGACCAGTCCTTCTCCCTCACGGAGATCGAAGCCATCCAGCAGATGGGGCGGGTGCTGGGGCTCTACCTGCAGGAGGCGCGGCTCCACGAGCGCTACTACCACGCCTTCATCTCCGTCAGCCACCGCATCCTGCAGTCCAGCGAAGGCCGGTTGCCGACCCTGCGGCCCCACAGCCTGGCCACGGCCCGGTTGGCCCGCGACCTGGCCCTGCGGCTGGACCTCCCTTCGGAGGAGGTGGAGGCGGTGAGCATCGCCGCCATCCTCCACGACGTGGGGACCCTGCTGCTGGACCCCCAGATGATGCTCAAGGCCGAGCTCAGTCCGGAGGACATGAAGCGGGTCCGCACCCATCCAGAACTGGCGGCAGTCTTCCTCAAGGACCTCCGGTTCCCCTTCGACGTGGTGAAGATGATCCGTCACCACCACGAGCGCTGGGATGGCTTCGGCTACCCCGACGGCCTCCGGGAGACGTCCATCCCCATGGGTAGCCGGATCATCGGACTCATCGAGGCCTACGAGGTGATGACCAGCGGGAAGAGCTACCGGCACCCGCGGGGGTTCCGCCAGGTGCTGGAGGAGATCCAGAACGAGGCCGGCGCCCAGTTCGATCCCAAGGTGGTGGGAGCTTTCCTCGAACTCATGACACAGAAGGAGGGCAGGGTTCCGCAGGCCTGATCGGCGCCCGTCGGGCACGGTGGTGGTACCCTGGTTCCGGAGCTGTCCATGCCGTCCCCCTCCGCCCCGCCCCGAACGCTGCCCGGAACCTCCCGGCGCGGTCAGCGTGGGTTCACCATGGCCCTGGCGCTGGCCATGGCCGTGGTCATCGGGATCATGCTTCTGAAGGCCCAGCCCCTGGCCTCGGCCCAGGTGCAGCGGGCCAATGAATCGGAGCTGATCTTCCGGGGCGAGGCCATTGCCGAGTCCCTGCGCGTCTACTTCGCCAAGTTCCACAAGTACCCCACCAGCCTCGATGAGGTGATGAAGGTGCGCCCCCGGATCCTCCGGCAGAAGTACACCGACCCCATGACGCCCGGCGGGGCCTGGGAGTTCCTGACCCAGGTCCAGCCCGGCGCCTCCGGCAGCACCGAGGGGCTGCCCATCGTGGGCGTGCGGAGCCGGAGCGAGAAGGACAGCATTCACGTCTACCAGCACAAGACCCTGGTCCATGACTGGATCTTCACCGCCGACCAGAACCTGCTGGGGGCCCCCGGCGGCGCATCGGCGGACGACCTCGGGAAGGTGAAACAGGTTCTGGATTCCAATGCCGCGGGACAGACTTCCCCCAAGAAGTAGCGGTCGGATCCCCATCACCCAGCGAGGCGGCATGAAATTGAGGCGGTTCATTGGTGTGGCCATGGTTCTGGCACTGGCCCTGCCAGGGCTGCGGGCCCAGGACTTCCGGACCTGGGTGCAGGGGTTGGAGCGGCGGGGCGTGAAGGTTTCCGCGGGCCTGTGGGATGCCGCCAGCGGCAGGGCCATCGAACTCCACGACGACACCCTGGCCCTGGTTCCCGCCAGCACCACGAAGGTGGTCACCACCTACGCCCTGCTGAAAAACCTGAAGCCCGACTACACCCTGGAAACCGAGGTCTGGGGGGATCTCCAGAACGGCACCGTGGAAGGCGACCTCACCTTCAAGGGCGGGGGCGATCCCTTCCTCACCAGCGAGCGCATCTGGTTGCTGGCCCATGCGCTGCGCCGGGCCGGCGTGGCGCGGGTGCGGGGGGACATCCGCCTGGATCAGAGCGCGTTCGACCCGCAGAAGGAGCCCCAGGGCTGGGAGAACACCACGGTGGACACCCTGCCGCCGGTGGAGGCCCTCTCCGTGAACTTCAACCGGGATGACAACGGCCGCATCGTGGCCGATCCCGACCGGCTGGCGAAACGCACCCTCCAGGAGGTTCTCCAGGAGGCGGGGATCGTCTTCGAGGGCCGGCCGGAGGCCCCTCCCGCGCTGGGCGATGCCCGGAAGGCCGAGCCCCGCAAGCTGCTGACCTGGCCCTCGCTGCCCCTGCGCGCCCTGGTGCAGGACATCAACAAGTGGTCCAACAACTTCATGGTGGAGATGCTGGTGCGAAAGTTTGGCGAGGGTTCCTGGCCGCGCGGGGTGCGGCGCGTGCAGGACTTCTACACCACCACCTTCGGCCTTCCACCCGAGGCCATCCAGATCACCGACGGATCCGGCCTCAGCAAGGACAACCGCCTGTCGGCGCGGACCCTGGCCATCGTCCTCCGGGCGGCCTATCACGATTTCGAGGTCGGTCCGGAGTTCGTATCTTCGCTGAAGATCATCGGCGGCGAACCCTGGAAGCTGAAGATCAAGGATCCCAACCTGTCCCGCCGCATCCGCGTGAAGAGCGGCCACTTGGACCGGGTGGACAGCCTCTGCGGCTACCTCCAGATGCCCGACGGCCAGGTGCGGGTGTTCGCCATCCTGCTGAATGGCCCGGCTACCGACGAGGACATCTGGGCCCAGGTATCCCGGTGGGCGAATTGAGGCGAGTCTCACCCCCGTCCCCGGTCAGCCGATAAGCACCTGGGGGGAAGCCATGTCCCGGATCGCGATCGTGGATGACAGCCGACTGGCCCGCATGTTTGCGGCGGGGGCCCTGCGGGCCCAAGCCCACGAGGTGGTCGAGGTGGAGCCCTCGTCCCTCTTTGCGGTGCTGAAGGTGCTGCGGGACGATCCCGTGGACCTGCTGGTCATGGACTTCCTCATGCCCGATTGTCCCGGTGAAAGCCTGGTGCGGGCCTGCCGGGAGGACCCGGCGCTCCAGGACCTGGCCATCCTGCTGCTCTCGGCCCACCGGGACGACGCGGCCCTCCTGCGGATGAAGCAGCACGGCATCTCCGGGTTCCTGCTCAAGCCCCTGGATCCGGCCGTCCTGGTGGCCAGGGTCGAGGAGGCGCTTGCCGGCTGAGCCCCCGCCGGGGATGCTGGTCGGATGGATGGTGGAGGCTCGGAACAGGCCGGCGCCCGCGGCCTGGCGGCCGTGGTGCTTGGGGCGTGCCTCCTGGGTTTCGCGGCCATGCTCGTGCGCTGGTCGGCCCCGGCGGGGCCCCTGGTCATCGGATTCTACCGCATGGCCTTCGCCCTGCCCCTGGTGGCCTGGATGGGCTGGCGCACCCGCGGGACCGGCGTGGGGAAGGCACGGGGATGGGCCCTGCTCGCAGGCCTCTGCTTCAGCGCCGACCTCTGGTTGTGGCACACGGCCCTGAACCACACCAGCGCCGCCAATGCGACCCTCCTGGTGGGGCTGGCCCCCCTCTGGGTGGCGGCCATCTCGGTGGTATGGATGGGCACCCGGTTGCGCAAGCGGTTCCTGCTGGGCTTGGCCCTGGCCCTGGCCGGGGGCCTCGTGCTGGGCCTCGCCAAGGGTGCCCGCTGGGGCACGGGCCGGGGCGAGTTGCTGGCCGCCCTGGCTTCCGTGGCCTACGCCTGCTTCACCCTGGCCCTCGGCCGGGCCCGCAGGGATCTCGCGGCGCCCGAGGCCCTGGCCTGGGTCGTGCTCTGCTGCACCGTCTGCTTCGGGCTGCTGGGCCTGCTGGAGGGTGTGGCCTTCCGGGGTTTTCCGCCCCGGGCCTGGCTTGCGCTCGCGGCCCTGGGGCTGGTCGTGCAGGTGGCGGCCTGGTGGCTCATCACCTGGGGCCTCGGCCATGTCCCCATGAACCTGGGGGCGATGACCCTCATGGTGCAATCCGTCGCCACCGTTGGCCTGGGATGGATCCTTTTGGGCGAAGCCGTGCGCCCGCTCCAGGGCGCCGGGATTCTGCTCGTGCTGGCCGGCATCGCCTTCAGCGCCCTGAGTCCGCCGGTCCCCGCTTCGGACTGATGGGACGCCCGCGGGGCGCGACTTGCCTCAGCGGACGGCGTTGCCGACCCGGAGCCAGGGGGCCCGTCTCCAGCTTCGCCCTGCGGGTGCAGGGGCAGTTCTGAGGGGCGACGGCTACTCGGGCGTGAGGACGCCGCGTTCCTCGCGATAGGCGAAAAGTTCGCCGAACCGGCCCCACGCCACCAGGGTCTCGAAGGTCCGTTCGGGATCTTCCATGGGCAGGCGGTGGTGCAGCTCGGAGATGAGCTCCTCGCGGCTCAACTGGCCCTCGCGCATCTGCAGGAGGTCACTGACCACGCGGAAGAGCTTGAGCTTGAGGAGCTGTTCCTTCCAGACCTGCTTGCGTTCCTCCATGCCGGCGCGGACGAAGCGCTGGCCCAAGGTCGTGAAGAGGACGGAGCGCTTGGGCGTATCCACGAAATCCAGCATCTCGGCGGCCTTCACGGAGGCCAGCACCAGTTCGAAGGGCACGTGGGTATGTGCGACGACCTGGAAGAGGTCGCAGGTGCCGCCCTGGGTCTCGAGGAATTCCAGCAGACCCAGGATGTCGCCGCTCTGGGCCGAGGGCAGGGGCTCCACCATGTCGGCGAGGAGGCTGGGCTCCGGCGCGGAGACCTCCACGTCCGGCAGCTCGGCGCTGGTGATGATGTCGTGGAGCTGATCCACCAGCCGCAGGAACTCCGCCGAGCGGGTATCCCTGGGCCGGGGCAGGGCATTCTCCACGATGGTGCGGACGCGGCCCGGATTGGCGGACAGCACGACGATGCGGTCGGCCATGTAGGCCACTTCCTTGATGTCGTGGCTCACCATCAGGATGGAGGAGGGGTTCCGTTCGGCATCCACCCAGATGTCCAGGATCTCGGCCCGGAGACCCTCGGCGGTGAGGGCGTCCACCTGGCTGAAGGGCTCATCCATGAAGAGAATTTCCGGATCCACACTGAGGGCCCGGGCCATGCCGACTCGCTGCTTCATGCCGCCAGACAGCTCGCGCGGGTAGGCCTCCTCGAAGCCTTCGAGGCCCACCAGGGTGATGGCCCGGTCGGCGCGGGAGCGGACTTCGTCCTCGGCGATGCCCTTGGCGCGGAGCACGGTGCGGACGTTCTCCTCCACCGTCATCCAGGGATACAGCGCGAAGCCCTGGAACACGATGGACACGCCCGGATTCAGGCCCTCCAGGCGGTTGCCGTGGTAGCGCACCTCGCCCTTGGTCGCCTCGATGAGGCCCGCGAAGATCCGGAGGATGGTGGACTTCCCGCAGCCCGAGGGGCCGATCAGGCAGAGCACCTCATTGGGCCGGATGTCGAGATTGATGTCCTCCAGCACCCGCAGCAGGTTGCCGCCGCCGCGGTCGAAGGATTTCTGCACGCCCTTGAGTTCGCAGATCAGAGAGTCAGCCATGGGTCACTTCGTCAAAGAATAGCGGGTCGAGGCCAGCTGGTAGCAGGGTCGCCAGACCAGGCGGTTGAAGGTCACCACCAGGCAGGACATGAGGATGACGCCGGCGGCCAGCAGGGGCAGGTCCCGGTGATAGGCCGCGGCGCTCACGGTGGAGCCCAGGCCCCAGGTGGTCAGGATGTGCCCCTTGTACTCGGCGTACTCGGCCACGATGCTGGCGTTCCAGGCCCCGCCAGCGGCGGTCACCCAGCCTGTCACCAGGTAGGGAAAGATCGAGGGCAGGTAGAGGGCCTTCATGCGCTGCCATCGGGGCAGGCGGAAACTGGTGGCGGCCTCGCGCAGGTCGCCCGGGATGGCCATGGCCCCGGCGATGACGTTGAAGAGGATGTACCACTGCGTCCCCAGCAGCATGAGCAGGATGCAGCCGTAGTTCAGGCCCACGCCGAAGGTGGCCAGGATCCCGATGACCACGGGGAAGAGCATGGGTGCGGGGAAGGAGGCCGCCACCTGGACCACCGGCTGCAGCACCTTCGACAGCCGGGGCGAGAGCCCGATGGCCAGGCCCGCGGGCACCGCCCAGAGGGTGCCGAGGAGCGTGGAGATGAGCACCCGGCTGAGGGTGAGGCCGCCGGCCTTGGCCAGATCCCACCAGCGGGCGCCGGGAATCGGCCGCAGGAAGGCCACCAGCCTCACGGCCGAATAGGATGCCAGCACCAGGAGCGCCAGCAGGCCCAGGTTGCCCAGCCAGCGTCCGGCGCGCCGGCCGGGGGAGGCTGCCCGCGGGGACACGGGTGTCCGGGTCTTGCGATGCACGGTGGTCCGCCGGTGGACGCGGCGGGCCTCCAGCCAGCGGATGAGCCGGGAGCGGCGGAACAGCTTCAGCAGCCAGCTGCGGGGCACTTCGCCCTGGGCCGTCTCCTCCACCCGGAAGCGCTGGGCCCAGACCACCACGGGGCGCCAGAGCACCTGGTCGAGAAACACGATCATCACGATCATGGCCAGGATGGCATAGACCATCGCGGGCTTGTTGCCCTGCTCGACCGCGACGCTCATGTACGAGCCCAGGCCGGGCAGGCGGAAGTCCTGGTCCCCCAGCTTGAAGGCCTCGGTGATCATCAGGAAGAACCAGCCCCCCGCCATGCTCATCATGCTGTTCCAGACCAGGCCCGTGGTGCCGTAGGGCAGCTCCACCCAGCGGAAGCGCTGCCACCAGTTGAACCCGTAGACCGTACCCACCTCCTGCATATCCAGGGGCACGGACTTCAGGGAGTGGTAGAGGCTGAAGGTCATGTTCCAGGCCTGGCCCGTGAAGATCATGAGCACCGCGGCCAGCTCCAGGCCCAGGTTGCTGTGCGGGAACAGGGCCACCAGGGCCAGCACCAGGCCCGGCATGAAGCCCAGCACGGGGATGCTCTGGAGGATGTCCAGCAG
>JAJZQW010000003.1 GCA_021802985.1 Acidobacteriota bacterium
CCGATCTGGACTCGCCTGGGTGTGGCGCGTGCTGAATGCGGCGCCCCATCCCCCGGCCGCCATTTCCATCCACAGCCCGGTGCCTCAGGGATCGGGCCTCGGCGTCTCCTCCTGCCTGGGGGTGGGGCTCTTTGGGAGTGCCCTCGCCCTGGAGGCCGGGGATGGGCTGGCGGGTCACGTCCCACTCCTCCGTCATCTGGAATCTGGGGAGCTGCAAACCCCCGCCGGGTGGCAGGACTATTACCCCGCCGCGCTGGGAGGGGCCCTGGCCCTGCACTGGGACGGGCCCGATCCCCGCTGGGAACGCCTGGAGCCGCACCCGGCCCTGATGGAACGGCTGGTGGTCTTCTACACCGGACGCCCCCACCATTCGGGCCTCACCAACTGGGAGGCCTACCGGCGCTTCATCGAAGGCGACACGCAGACGCGACAGGCGCTGTCCGATATCCGGCACATTGCCCGGGAGATGGTCCTGGCGCTCCCGGCCGATCCCGCGGCGGTGGCGGATCTGCTCGAACGGGAGGGCCGGGCCCGGGTGCGGATGTCCCCCGCCGTGGAGACCGACGCCATGGGTGCCGTGCGGGACCGCGGGCACCGGGAGGGCTGGTACGCCGGCATGAAGCCCTGCGGGGCCGGGGGCGGGGGCTGCTGCCTCCTCGTCGTGAAGGAGGGGCGGCGGGCCGAGGCCGAGGCCGTCCTGCGCGCCATGGACCTGCCGCCGCTGGACCTGCGGATCACGCCGAAGGGGCTCCACCGGCTCTGAGGAGGCCCAGCAGCGCAGCCGGATCTGGAGCCTCCAGTGGCGTCGCCCCGGGCGTGTCCAGCAGGTCCCGGAGGCGCTGGTCCCGCTTGCCCAGGGCCAGCGCGGGCAGGTCACCTCGGGGTACCCAGCGCAGGCCTTCGGCCTCCGCGAAGCGCTCGGGAAGCGCGAGATGGAGGGGACTCACCGCTTCCCGCCGGTGGGTATACACCTGCGTCCACCCGGGCCAGGCTGTGAGCGGCGGCAGGATGTGGGCGCTGGGTGGGGCTACCACCGGCACCGCCTCAAGGGTGGGCCAGCGCCAGAGGCCCGCCAGGAGGCCTTTGTCCGAGGGCGGATGGAGAAGAAGCTGGCCGTCGGCCTCCACCGCCAGCAGCCAGAGGGCAATCTCACGAACCTGGGTCCGGCGGGCCGGCGGGGGGATTTCCGCAGTCCGGCCCGCCTTCCGGGCACCGCAGCCATCCGCCAGGGGGCAGCGGCCGCAGGCGGGCAGGGGTGTGCAGACCGTGGCCCCCAGTTCCATGAGGGCCTGGGTTGTGCGGGAGGGGCCATGGATGGACAGGGCGGGGGCCAACCAGGTGCGGAGGTCCGTTGCCCGGCCCTTCGGATCGCCCTCGAGGGCGAGCAGCCTCGCGAGAACCCGGAAGGCGTTGCCATCCAGGGCCGGCGTCGGCCACTGGAAGGCGATGGATCCTACGGCCGCGGCGGTGTAGGGACCGAGGCCGGGGAGGCTGGCCAGGCCCTCCAGGCTTCCGGGCCAGCCCTCTGCGGCCACGGAGGCGGAGGCGGCCCTCAGGAAGCGGGCGCGGCGGTAGTAGCCCAACCCCTCCCAGGCCTTGTGGACGGTGTCCTCGTCCGCCGCCGCGAGGGCCGTCGGCGTGGGGAAGCGCGCCATCCAGCGGGCGAAGTAGGGGATCACCGTCGCCACCTGGGTCTGCTGGAGCATCAGCTCGGAGACCAGCACGGCGTAGGGATCCGGATGCGGCGCGTCCAGATCCGCGGCGCGCCAGGGCAGATCCCGTCGGGCGCCGTCGAACCAGGACGCGAGCGGGGCAAGGAAATCGGGGGCAAGGGGCCAGGGCATGGATCGAAGCTATCAGCTCTCGGCGATGGGTCACGGGGTTGTAAGCCGAACGCAAAAGAGCGCCGTTTCCGGCGCTCTTCGACTTGGTGCCCGCGAGCAGACTCGAACTGCTACGGCTTGTGGCCACCACCCCCTCAAGATGGCGTGTCTACCAATTTCACCACGCGGGCACGTGGAAGGATCAGTTTACCTGAAGGGCCGGGAGGGTCAATGCCCAGGATGCGGCCCGAGTCGCGCCGGGCCTACTTCTTGGCGGGAGCCGGCGTCTGGGGCACGGCCGGTGCGGGAACTGCGGGGGCAGCCGGCGCCACGGGCGTCTGGATGGCGGGCAGATCCCCGACCTTGTCGAGCACGGAGCGATTCTGGCGGACCACCAGGATCTCGATGACCAGCGTGGTCCCCAGGAAGGCCGCGGCCAGCCAGTAGGTGGCCTTGGAGAGGAAGGGCGTGGCGCCCTGGGCGCCAAAGGCTGAATTGGCGCTACCGCCACCGAAGGAGGCACCGAGGCCGCCTCCCTTGGTGCCGGGCTGCAGCAGGATCGCGCCCACCAACAGGAGGCCGAAGATGATCAGGATGGAGATGGCGAGGCCGTTCATGGATGCTCCGAACCACCTAGTGTGCCATGCCGGCCAGGCTACATCCAGAGGCCGGTGGCGGTGGGGAGCTGCAGGACGCGGTGGATGCCGTGGGCCTGCTCGACCAGGCGGATGAAATCCGAGGGCAGCAGGGCCTGGGGGCCGTCGCTGAGGGCCTTCTCCGGCTGGCAGTGGGTCTCCACCAGCAGCCCGTCCGCGCCCGCGGCCACGCCCGCCAGGGCGCAGGGGATGACGAGGTCCCGACGCCCGACGGCATGGCTGGGATCGACCATGACGGGCAGGTGGGTGAGGGCCTTGGCGGCGGGCACCACGCTGACGTCCAGCGTGTTGCGGGCGTGATCGGACCAGGTGCGGATGCCCCGCTCGCAGAGGACGAGATCGCGGTTGCCCTCGCCCAGCACGTACTCGGCGGCGTAGAGCCACTCATCGAGCGTCGCGGAGGGCCCCCGCTTGAGCAGGACGGGTTTTCCGGCCCGTCCGGCCCGGCGCAGGAGGGCGAAGTTCTGCATGTTCCGGGCGCCGATCTGGATCATGTCGGCGCTGCGCTCGACGTCATCGAACGTCTCGACCTCCGTGGCCTCGGTGACGATGCCCAGGCCGAATTCCGCGCGGGCCTCCTCCAGGAGCCGCAGGCCTTCGAGTCCGAGGCCCTGGAAGGCGTAGGGGCTGGTGCGGGGCTTGAAGGCCCCGGCCCGGAGCAGCTTCACGCCGGCCTCCGCCACGTACCGCGCCACGGTGAAGAGCTGTTCGCGACTCTCCACCCCACAGGGACCGGCCACCAGGACCAGATCGGGGCCCCCGATGCGGACACCGCGGACATCGACCACCGTGCGCCCGGTGGCGGCATCGGCGCTGGCAAGCTTGTAGGGGCTGGTGATGGGCACCACCCGCCGCACGCCGGCCATGGGCTCGATGCGGTCGGGCTTGAGGGCCTGCGACGCATGGGGCGCCACGATGCTCAGGGACTCGGGAGACTCGTTCACCTGGCTTCGGATGCCCGCGGCCTCCAGCAGGGCCAGCACCTCCCGGAGCTGGTCCGGGGTGGCGGAAGGTTCCATCAGAATGAGCATCGAGCCTCGCAGGGAATCTCTATTCTAGCCGCGAGTCTGGACAGGCCCTCGGATCCGGCACCACACTGGGCGCGGAGGTCCACCATGCGGCGCGTGTCCTGGCTGTTCCTTGCCCCACTCCTGCTCCTGTTCGGCTGCCAGCGGCCCGAGGTGGAGGCCTTCCGGCAGCGCCCCACGCCTGTCAGCGTGACCGTGAGCATGCCCAGCCAGGTCGCCGATCGCGACGGGTTCCAGCAGGAATACGCTGCGGCTCTGCGGGCCCGGCTCGCCACCCGGCTGGTGGTGGTGCCGGAGGGGGTGCGGCCTCCGGCGGGCGCCGCGCAACTCCAGGTGGACATCCGCGACCTGTCGCCCGGCCATGGTTCCCCCAGCCCGTCGCTCGTGGGTGCCACCACGGGCGTGGCCGTCGGTCTCCTCAGTGCCGCCGCAGGGAACCGCGAAGGCGCCTTCTTCGACGGCCTGTTCTGGGGCCTGTGGGCCGGCAGCCAGGCCTCGGCGGACCGGGATCGGACGGAATGGCGGCTCGGCTACCGCCCCACCGTGGTGCGTGCGGAAGTGCGGCTCGTCCAGCCCGGAATCCAGGAACCCCTCTGGGTGGCCAGCATCGATCCCCGCGAGGTGGTGGACGCCATGGATCCCCTGCCGTCGGGCTCCCGCGATGATGATGGGCGCATCCGCGAGGAGGAGGCCAAGGGCTTTGCCCGGGTGGTGGTCCGCAAGCTGACGGAGGATTTCGGCTGGATGCGGGTGACGGAACAGCGGTTCTATGAGGATCCCGCCGCAAAGCCGGCCCAGCCGGAGCCAAAACCGGCTCCGGCGGTCGAACCGAACGCCCCGGCCACGGAGCCGAAAAAGGATCAGGAGCCCTGATGGAAGCCCGCGCCATCCGTTGTTCCGCCTGCGGTGCCTCGGTTCCCGCCGATGCGCCCCAGTGCCCCTACTGCCAGGCCCAGCTGGCCACCGTGGCCTGTCCCGCCTGCTTCGCGCTGGTGCCGCTGTCCGCCACGCACTGTCCTGCCTGCGGCGCGGAGGTGCATCCGGCGAGCCCAGTTACCGCCGCTGGCGCGCCCTGTCCCGCTTGCGCCAAGCCCCTGGCCCGCGCCACCGTGGGGGAGATGGCCGTGCAGGAATGCCTCGCCTGCGGGGGGCTGTGGCTGGAGCGGGAAGCCTTCGAACGTCTCGGCGCCAGCCGCGAGATTCAAGGATCCGTTCTGGGGGTTCTGCCTGGAGAGGCACCGAAGGCCGGGACCGCCATCGAGCCCATCCTCTACCGGCCCTGTCCGGCCTGCCGCCAGCGCATGAACCGGGTGAACTACGCCCGGCGTTCCGGCGTGGTGCTGGATGTCTGCAAGGACCATGGCCTCTGGTTCGATAAGGACGAACTCCGGCGCGTGCTCCTCTTCATCCAGGAAGGCGGCCTGGACAAGGCCCGGGAACGGGACCTGGAGGACCTGAAGGAGGCGCAGCGTGCCATGGAGCATCCCGCCCCCCCCGCCGATTCCTTCGGCCTGGGCCTGGACGTGCCTCCTTCCCGCTGGATGAGCTCAGCGGGACTGCTGGGGCTGGCCCTGGGTGCGGCCCGCCATCTGCTGGACCGGGAGTAGGCCAGCCGATCGCCTCAGCCGGCCAGCTTCACCAGTTCCGCGAACTTCAGGGGATCCAGGCTGGCACCGCCGACGAGGCCACCGGCCACCTCGGGGATATCGAGCAGCTCGGGGAAGTTGTCGGGGGTGACGCTGCCGCCGTAGAGGATGGGCACCGGGTAGTCGCCGCGATCCATGAACTGGTCGAGCTTGGTGCGGATGAAGGCATGGACCTCGCGCACCTGGCCGGCCTCGGCCCGGAGGCCGGTGCCGATGGCCCAGACGGGCTCGTAGGCCACCCAAAGGGGGCCAGGGCCCGTCTCGGCCAGGATGGACAGCTGCTGTCCGAGGATCTCCAGGGTGTAGCCGGCCTCCCGTTCGGCCAGGGTCTCGCCCACGCAAAGAAGGGGCAGCAGGTTCCACTCCCGGGCGGCCTTCACCTTCTTCACCAGGGCGGCGTCGGTTTCCCCGAAGAGCTGCCGCCGCTCGCTGTGGCCCAGGATCACGCCCGCGCAGCCCGCATCCTGAAGCTGGGCCATGGAGACCTCGCCGGTGTAGGCCCCCTTGGGCTCCGCATGGCCGTTCTGGGCGAAGAGGCGCACGCCCTTTGCGCGGACGGCATCTCCCACCTGGCGAAGAATGGGGAAGGGCGGGGCGATGCCCACGGCCACACCCGATACGGGGACATGGTGGGCCAGGAAGGTCTCGCAGAAGGCCGCAGCCTCGGTCGAGAGCAGGTTCATCTTCCAGTTGCCGATGACACAGCGCACGGGACCTCCTCAGTTCGATAGGGCGGCGACACCGGGCAGTTCGAGTCCGCTGAGGTACTCGAGGCTGGCGCCGCCACCGGTGGAAACGTGGGACATGCGGGGGCCCACGCCGGCCTTGTTCACCGCGGCCACGCTGTCGCCGCCACCCACCAGCACGAAGGCGCCCCTGTCGGCGGCATCGGCCAGTTCCTCGGCCATGGTGAGGGTGCCGCTGGCGAAGGGGGCCATCTCGAAGACGCCCATGGGGCCGTTCCAGAGCAGGGTCTTCGCCGCGCGGATCTCCGCGGCATAGGCAGCGACGGTCTCAGGGCCGATGTCCAGGGCCATGCGGTCCTCGGGCACGTTCTGGTCCTGGGTGATGGCGCAGTCCGCATCCTCCTTGAACGCGGCCGCCACCACATGATCCAGGGGCAGCAGCAGGCGTGTGCCCTTGGCCTGGGCCTGCTTCAGCAGATCGAGGGCGAGGTCCAGCTTGTCTGCTTCGCAGAGGCTCCTGCCGATCTGGAAGCCCTGGGCCTTGAGGAAGGTGTAGCTCATGGCCCCGCCGATGAGGATCGCGTCGGCCTTGCCCAGGAAATTGTGGATGAGCTCGATCTTGTCGCTCACCTTGGCGCCGCCGAAGATCACCACCAGCGGCTTCTCGGGGTGGTCCGTGACCCGGGCCAGGGCCTTCAGCTCCTTCTCCATGAGGAAGCCCGCCGCCACCCGGTCCTTGGGAAAGTGGGCCACCATGCCGCTCACGGAGGCGTGGGCCCGGTGGGCGGCACCGAAGGCGTCGTTGACGTAGGTGTCCGCCAGCCGGGCGAGACTGGCGGCGAAGGCCTCGTTGTTCTTCGTCTCGCCCTTCTCGAAGCGCAGATTCTCCAGCAAGAGTACCTGGCCGGGCTTCAGGGACGCGGCCTCGGCCTCCACTGCCGCGCCGTTCACGTAGCTGGCCAGCCGGCAGTCGATTCCCTGGTCCTTCAGCCACGCGGCCACCGGCGCGGCACTGTAGGCTGCCTCGAAACCCGTGCCCTCGGGGCGCCCCAGATGGGAGGCCAGCACCACGGAGGCGCCGCCCTCCAGCAGGTGGCGCAGCGTGGGCAGCGTCTCGCGGATGCGCGTGGCGTCCGTGATCCGCCCATCCTTCAGGGGCACGTTCAGATCCGCCCGCAGGAACACCCGATGTCCCTTGACGTCGAGATCCCGCACCGACTGGAAGCCCATGGCCGCTCCTTGCAAAGGGGAAAGATCCATTCTGACGGAGGAGGCGCCGATAGGCTATCTGGGGGTACTACCAGGCCTTCTCGAAGATGCCGATCCACCTCGGGCTGTCGTCGGTGAAGGCCTCGCCCGTGTAGGTGCCCATGACGCGGCGGAGGCGCAAACCGCCGCGGACGGCCATCTCCTGGATCTCAGTGGGGTGGTACAGGCGGACGCTCTCCATGACCTGCCGAGTCTCGCCGGTGTCCAGGCGGGTGAGGACCATGCGCTTCACGAGGCGGTCCCCCTCCAGGGCCCGGCGGCTCTCGGCGCGGACGCCGCCACGGAGGACGCTGTCCTCGGGCACGAGGGCACGCTTCACCTGATCGGCATTCAGGTAGTCCATGACCAGCACGCCCCCGTGCCGCAGCCGACGGCCCAGGTCCAGCATGAGGGTCCGGTTCTCCCCGTCCGAAAAATAGCCGAAGGGGGTGAACCAGAGGCAGACGCCCGCCAGGAGGCCATCTTTCAGGGGGAGGCGCCGCATGTCGCCCCGCAGCAGCCAGGGATGGAGGGGGCCGGGGGCCATCCGGAGCAGGGTGGGCGACAGGTCCAGGCCGAAGGCCAGGGGGTTCACCCGGCGCAGGATCTCCAGGTGGCGGCCCGCCCCGCAGCCCAGGTCCAGGACGGGGCCTTCCGCCAGCTCGGGGGCCACCCGGAGGGCCCGACCCACGGCCAGCCGCGCCTCCTCCGCGTCCCGGTGGGCGTAGAGCAGGGCGTAGTCCTCGTCGAACCACTCGGAAAACCACTCAACCATCGGGCAAGGCTAGCAGGCCCGGTAGAATGGGGCTGCAAAGGAACCTCATGCAACGCCCTGAACGCCTCGAAGACCAGATCCATTTCCTGCTGTCGAACCTGATCCAGCGTGAGCTGCGCGATCCCGAACTCGGTTTCCTCACCGTCACCGCGGTGCGCCTGACGCCGGACCGCAGCATGGCGCGGGTCTACTTCACCGTGCTGCCCGCCAACGGGGGCGACCAGGAGGCCCAGGATGTCCTCACCCGCAAGGCCCTGGGCCGGGCGGCGGGCTTCCTGCGCACCCAGCTGGCCACCCGGCTCAAGATGCGCCGCGTGCCCGAACTCCGCTTCTTCCCCGATGGCACCCTGGAAGAGGGCAACCACCTGGAGACGATTCTGGCGGAGATCGAGAAGGAACGAGCCTCCAGGCCTCCAGATTCCTTGGCGGAATCTGGAGATGGGAACTGAAACATCCATAATCTAGCCGAGGGACGTTAGATGAGGATGGACTCCATCAAAGAACGCGATCATCGGAGCCTGCTCGGGCAGTTTTTCACGCCTGTACCTACCGCTGAATTCATGGCGTCCCTTTTCGACCCACTGCCCGAAGACATGCGATTACTCGATGCGGGAGCAGGAGAAGGGGCGCTCAGCCTCGCTGCGGTTCGTGAAATTTGCAGCAGCCATCCCCAGGTGCGAACGTTGTCCCTGGTGGTCTATGAAGTCGACCCAGCGGTCCTTCCCATGCTTCAGGACTCCCTGGATAGTTGCAGAAAGCTTTGCCGGAAAGCTGGAATCAAGTTTTCGTTCCACGTAATCCCCGAGAATTTCATCGAGCACTCCAGAGAAGTCCTTGGCGGTGGGTTTTTCGCAGAGGATGCCCCCCGTTTCCATGCAGCCATCGTCAATCCACCCTATCGCAAGATTGCCTCTAATTCACAGGAACGGCGTGACTTGAGTTCCATGGGTATCGAGACGAGCAATCTTTACACGGGGTTCCTGGCTCTGATTGCAAAGCGGCTTGTTCCCGGTGGGCAGCTGGTGGCCATTACGCCGAGGAGTTTCTGCAACGGGCCGTACTTTCAGCCGTTTCGCCAACAATTCCTTGAAACCATGGCTCTGAGGCGCCTTCACGTTTTTGATTCCAGGACTGAGACATTCAAGGAGAACCGGGTTCTCCAGGAGACGATCATCTTTCATGCTCTTGGCCATTGTCCTCAGGCGGGGATTGTTCACGTCTCATCCAGTCCTGGGGTTGATGGGTCAAAGATGACCCATGCCTACATCCCCTATGTCGAGATCGTTCATCCGGGGGATCGGCAGCGGTTCATCCATATTCCCTCCGGGGGCCAGCACCTTGAATCCAAGCGCCGCGTTTCCTCCCTTCCTGCCACGTTGGATCAGCTCGGGTTGGCGGTATCCACTGGGCGGGTCGTGGATTTCAGGCTTCGTGACTCCCTCAGGCCTGATCCCGAAGCGGGCGCAGCGCCACTTGTCTACCCCAGTCACTTCAATGGTGGAAGCGTCCATTGGCCGAGGCTTGGTGGCAAGAAGCCGAATGCGATCCTCGTGAACAACGAGACGCGTCAATGGCTGATACCTGCGGGCAGATATGTCCTGACCAAGCGATTCACGTCAAAGGAAGAGAAGAGGCGTCTGGTCGCATCGGTCTTTGATTCTTCCGGTGTTCCAGGCGATCTGGTCGGGTTCGAGAACCACCTGAACTACTTCCACGCAGGTGGACAAGGCCTGGAGCGCGATCTCGCCGCAGGATTGTTCGCCTACCTCAATGGCACCTTGGTGGATGACTACTTCCGGAGTTTCAGCGGGCTCACCCAAGTGAACGCCACCGACCTCAGAAAGCTCCACTACCCCTCCCGGCAAACATTGGAGGCGATCGGAGGGGACATGGACCGGCTTGACTTGAATCAGACGGAAATTGATCTGCTTCTGGAAAGGCATATCCATGACTGAAAGGGCAAAGATCCGGGGGGGATCCCGGCTCCATGAGGCCATGGCGATTCTGGAGGCGCTGGGATTTCCGGTCCGGCAGAGAAATGAGGTCGCGGCCTACACGCTGCTTGCCCTCGCTGGTCTGGGCCCGCGAAGCAGGTGGAACCAAGCGGGATCTCCGTTAATGGGGATTACGCCCATCATCGGATTCATCTCCGAAAAATATGGAATCCGGTATGCGCCGAATACGCGCGAAACCATACGTGATGAAGCAGTGAAGCATTTTGTCGAGTATGGCTTTCTGCAGAGAAACCCTGACGAGCCGGGCCGTCCTGTAAACAGCGGTAAGACCGTCTATCAAATCGAACCAGGGGCGCTGGAGCTCCTGCGGGCCTATGGGACCAAGAATTGGCCGATGTTATTGGCGGCTTATTTAGAGGGAAGAGCGGGCCTCCTGAAGGAATTACATCGCAGCAGATCGTTGATCCGGATTCCCGTGACACTTCCTGGAGGGGAAAAGGTCGAATTGTCGCCTGGGGGACAGAACCCCTTGATGCGGAATATCGTCCAAGAGTTCTGCCCACGGTTCGCTCCTGGTGGTGAAGTGCTCTATCTTGGGGACGCCGAAGACAAGTTCGCCCACCTTGAGGCAAAGCGGCTGGAAACACTTGGCGTCAGGCTTTCGTCTGCCGCGAAGATTCCCGATGTGATGGTTTATGACAAGCGCCGAAACTGGTTGCTGCTCATTGAAGCCGTTACCAGCGCAGGGCCCGTGGATGGCAAGCGGCGGAAGGAATTGAAGGACCTCTTCACCGGATGCACGGCGGGGCTCGTCTTCGTAACCTGCTTTGAGACACGGAAGGCGATGCAGGGGTTCCTTTCACAGATTGCATGGGAGAGCGAGGTCTGGATTGCCGATGATCCCGAGCATCTGATCCACTTCAATGGTGAGCGATACCTCGGCCCGTACCCGGACGCCCTTCCCGGGGCTGGGTCCTGATGGTGGTTCTGGCAGCACCCACCCCAGGCATCCACCTGGTCCACAAGGCCGTGGGCTTGAGCAGCTTCGACGTGGTGCGCGACTTCAAGCACCGGGCCTTTGAGGCGGGGCAGAAGAAGCTGGCGCTGGGGCATGGGGGGACGCTGGATCCCTTTGCCGAAGGGCTGCTGCTGGTGCTGGCGGGGCAGGCCACGCGGCTGATGGAACTCATGCATCCCCTGCCCAAGACCTACCTGGCCGAGCTGGCCTGGGGCCTGGAGACGGACACCTGCGACCTGCAGGGCAAGCCCGTCTTCGAGGGGGAGGCCTCCCACCTGTCCCCGGTGACCTTGGATGCGGCGCTGACGCCCTTCCTGGGCTGGACCGAGCAGGTTCCCCCCGCCACCAGCGCCAAGAAGATCGACGGTGAGGCGGCCTACAAGAAGGCCCATCGCGGCGAGGTGGTGGAGATGCGGCCCAGCCACGTCTTCCTGCTGGCCGCCCGCTGGACGGCCCACGACTTGCCGAGACGCAGCACGCTGGAGCTGACCTGTCGGGGGGGCTTCTACGTCCGCAGCCTGGCCCGGGACCTGGGCCGGGCCCTGGGGTGCGGCGCTCACCTCACCACGCTTCAGCGCACGGCCATCGGCCCCTGGGCGGATCCGGGCCAGGGCCAGGAACGCCTGCTGACCGGTGCAGATCTGGTGCCCTGGTGCCCGACACGGTTCCTGACGGACGAAGAGGCTGAGCATCTGACCCACGGCCGGGCCATCCCGGCAGGGGCACTCGCGCCCGGGACCTGGACCATGCCCGAGGGCTTTCCTGACCCTGCGGCCCCCATCCGGGCGCTGCACGAGGACCGTCTCGTGGCCCTGCTGCGCCCCGTGGACGAGGGACTGCGGACCTTCGCGAACCTGCGGGGCGGGCTGTAGCCGCGTGCGGGAATCGGGACACAACGGCCAGGCTTGTAAGTGTTTTATGCCGACTCGATAGGGTGGACAGTCAAGGCTGGATCACCGGGCGCAGGCGACGGGGCGGAGCTGGAGCCTCGGCGGAGGCCGCCTGGCACCAGACCAGGTCGGAGTACCACAAGGCCGTCCGAAACCGCTCCAGAAAGGCGATCTTGGTCTGGATTCGGAGCACGTTGATGGTCGCATCGGTGGTGGGGGCGCCGGCCTTCTCCAGGTCTGCCAGGCGCCTGGCCTGGTCATTGAGGTGAGCCACGAAGGGGACCCAGGTCTGAGACAGGCTGGGAATCAGTTTGTTGGCGACGGCCCGGGATTTCTGAACCAGGAAAGCGGAACGTTCATCGTTCGTTGCAATGGCGTACTCATCTTTCGTGAGATTGAAGGTACTGCCCGTTGTCCCGTAGGTGGTCGGATCCGGGAAGAGGTCCGCATTCTCCTCATTGAAGCTGGCGTCCAGGCGGCCCGTTTTTTGGGGTTGCTGTCGGGAAAGTCTCTGGATGGTTTGCTTCGCCTGCTTTCTGGCCTCCTCGTACTGCTTGGAATGGGGCTCCGGCCTTCCTGCCTGGACGCGGACAGGCTTGGCAAGCCCTCCTTCCACCAGGGCAGCCTGCCACCCCTTCCAGACATCGGCGAAGGTCGACTCCAGGCGGACATAGTCCGCATCTGCGAGGATTCCGACCAGCTCCTTCCCCTCCACCGCAAGGGCCTGTGGAACCTCCAGATCTCTGGCTAGAACAAGTCTGGCCTCTGGTTTGGCATAGAGGACTTGCAGGGAAACGCCAAGGTCTTGCAGGGCGTTCTGAATCTGCGTGTGGATTTCCTTGAATTGGGCGCGACCCTGCCCCACATCCCGAGGCAATGGCGGAAGGGTGATGGATCGGTCTTCCAGCACCACGACGGCCTCGGCCACCTTGGGTTTCTGGGGAGGCACTTGATCGGAGGGGGACATCGCCACAAGGGCAAGCAGGAGCATAGAACCTCAAGCGGAGTGGCGGACGTCCAGTTGAATCTGTGTGTGCAGTGGAAGCACGATAAGGCTCCCATGGCGCCACACCACGGCCTAATGATTTTCCCCATTAGCCCATGAGACCCATCATTGCTGGACTGTCTGGCCCCCTGTCAATCTCCCGTACGCCGCCTTGCCGCAAGTCCTCGGCACGGCGGAAGCCCCTCTTCCACTGCGGTCCCTGTGGTTATTCAACCGCTCGGGGATCTCAGTCCTGGTGGACCGGCACCCGCGCCGCGAGATCGTCGAGGACCTGCAGCATCTGCTGGCACTCTTCGCAACTGGTGTGGGGGGTGCCGCAGGGGAAGCCGTCGCTCTGCATGCCCATGCAGCGGGGCTGCTGGACAAACCGCACCAGCTCGTCGAAGAGCCCGGACACCTTCTCGCGAAGGGGGCTGTCCGGGATCTCCCGCAGGGCCAGGACGATCTTCCATTCCTCGGGGGTGAGGGTGGTCTGGATGGGCGCGTCCGACATGGCTGCCTCCGTGCTGTGAAGCGTACGTCTAGTCGGTGAGGGATGCCACCGACTTGATGCCCCAGGCGAAGGCCTCCTCGTTCAGGGGGATCAGGGCGCACTTGTCCTTCAGCGCCACGCGGATCGCCGTGAGGAGGGTCTCCTTGGGGAAGATGCCCGTGGCGGCCTGGAGGGCGCCCAGGGCCACGATGTTCTTCACCACGGCCTTGCCCAGGTCGGTCGCGATGCCGGTGAAGGGCACCGGCACCATCTTCACGCTGGGATCCAGCACGGGAGGTTCGGTGACGACGGAGCTGTCGTAGATCACCGTGCCGCCCTTCTTCACCGTGGGGCCGAACTTGACGAGGCTGGGGGCGTTGAAGGCGATGAGGATATCCGGCGAGGATGAGCCGGGGTTCAGGACCTCCTCCTCGGCCACGTGGACATCGGCGTAGGAGGTGCCACCGCGGCTCTCAGGCCCGTAGCTGGGGATGTGGGTGGCGTCGAAGCCCTCGTTGATGGCGGCCCGGGCGATGAGCATGGCCGCGGTCTGGGCGCCGTCGCCGCCGGAACCGGCCAGCTTGAGCGAGATGTCCAGGCCCGCGATCTGGGCGGGGAAGCCCTTGCAGAATCGCTCCGGATGCTCGGAGGTGGCCCCGGTGAGGCTCAGGATCTTCTCGCCGGAGAAGCTGGGCGGGTTGCGCTTGAACCAGGGCTCGACCGTGAGGTCCTTCTTCACGCCCAGCGGATAGATGGGCTCCATGGACTCCTTGACCCACTTCTCGTTCTCTTCGGGTGTCAGCTTCAGGTGCGTGGGGCATTCCGACAGGATTTCGATGAAGGAGTAGCCGCGGCCCTCGATCTGGTTCTTCAGGCCCTTGATGATGGCCTTCTTCGCCTTGATGCGCTGCTTGGCGTCATAGAGAGCGACGCGCTCCACGTAGACGGGACCGTCGAGGCCGGCGATGAGTTCGGCCATCTTAATGGGCTGGCCCATGTACTCGTTCCGGCCCGCAGGGCTGGTGGTGCTGGACTGGCCCATCAGGGTGGTGGGGGCCATCTGCCCGCCGGTCATGCCGTAGATGGCATTGTTGATGAAGATGATGGTGATGGGGGCGCCCAGCTGGGCCGTGGCCACGGTTTCGGCCAGGCCGATGGAGGCCAGATCGCCGTCCCCCTGGTAGCTCACCACCACGCTGTCCGGGTTGGCGAACTTGTGACCCAGGGCCACCACGGGCGCGCGGCCATGGGCCGCCTGGGAGTTGCCCACATCGAAGTAGTAGTAGAGGAACACGCTGCAGCCCACGGGGCTGATGGCCACCGTGCGGTCCTGGATGCCCAGCTCGTCGATGGCCTCGGCCAAGAACTTGTGGGCCAGTCCGTGCCCGCAGCCGGGACAGTAGTGGGTGGAGTTCCCCTTCAGCCCTTCGCCGTGGGAGTGGCGCTCGAACTTGTCGTAGAAGACGCTGCTCTTGCTCATACGCGGGCCTCCTTCTGTCCCAGCACCTGGGCCATGACCTCTTCCTGCTGGGGCAGGATGCCGCCCATGCGGCGAACGGATTCGATTTCGGGGAACTGGCGGACGCCCGCCTTGCTGAGGGCCAGGCGGATTTCGTCCTCCAGCTGGCCGGCGCTGGCCTCCACCACCACCAGGCGCTGGGCGCCCTCCATGGCGGCCACCAGCTGCTCCACGGGGAAGGGCCAGAGGGTGATGGGCCGGAAGAGACCGGCCTTGACGCCCTTCTGCCGCAGCTCCTGCACGGCCCCCTTGGCCATGCGGGCCGGGGTGTTGCAGGCGATGATGACCAGCTCGGCGTCGTCGCAGAGGAAGCTTTCGGCCCGGGTCTCGACCTGCATGGCCTTGTACTTGGCGTTCAAGTGGACATTGTGAGCCTCGAGGTCCGTCTCCGTGAGGAAGATGGACGTGATGAGGTTCCGGCGGTGCATGGCATCGCCGTAGACCGCCCACTTGGGGATGCCCGGCTTGATGAGGGTCTCCGGCAACTGCACCTTGCCGGTCATCTGGCCCAGGTAGCCGTCGCCCAGGATGATGACGGGGTTGCGGTACTTGAAGCTCAGCTCGAAGGCCAGGATGGTCAGGTCGAGCATCTCCTGGGGCGTGGAGGGGGCCAGCACGATCGCCTGGGTGTTGCCGTGGCCCAATCCGTGGCAGGCCAGCTTGATGTCCGACTGCTCGGGGGCGATGTTGCCCAGGCCCGGCCCGCCGCGCATGACGTCGACGAAGACGCCGGGCAACTCAGAACCGATCATGTAGGAAACGCCCTCCAGCATCAGGCTGAAGCCGGGGGAGGACGTGAAGGTCATGCAGGGCAGGCCGGCACCGGCGGTGCCGTACATCATGTTCACGGCGGCCACTTCGCTTACGGCCTGGAGGAAGGTGCCGTCCAGCTTGGGCAGGAACTTGGCCATCAGCTCGGCACCCTCGGTGGAGGGCGTGATGGGGTAGCCGTAGACGTGGCGGCAGCCGGCGAGGAGGGCGCCGATGGCCGAGGCATAGGTGCCCTTGATCACCAGGGGCTCGGTGCGGGACAGGGGCAGGATCTCGGAGGGCAGGTCCACCGGCTCCGGCGCGTCGCTGGGTTTGACGCCGAAGAGCTTGGCGGGATCCTCCAGTTCGAAGTCCTCCACCCCGCCCTCGGGCGTGGCCCGCAGGCCGTAGGGCTCGGGGCAGGCGTCCATGCAGAGGCCGCAGGCGTTGCAGTTGGTCAGATCCATCACCACCGGAATGAGGCCGGTGAGGGGGTTGATCTGATCACTCAGCGTGATGCAGTCCTTGGCGCAGGCGTCGAGGCAACGGCCGCAGCCTTTGCAGTACTCCGGCAGCAGGAAGGGTTTCGGTCGTTCTTTGAGGGCCATGTTGAACTCCTTGCGGGGACGCGGTCCTGTACCTGGGAAAGTCTCCATCCCGCCCCGTGTGTCTGGGGTCACAAGCGGTGTCAGGACGCAGACCACCACCGACCGACGCCTCCCCGCCGTGGCGCCGGCGCACCGGTCTGTGGTCGCTCCCGTGTTACCGATCTCCCCAGTGGAGCTTCTGCTGCAGCAGCCCGAAGAAGTCCAAGCCCTGCCGTTGCAGCAGGGTGATGGTGGCTTTGGCCATGTGGAGGCAGACCCGATCCCCGGGCAGGACGCGGTGGCCCACCTGGCCGTCGAGGGTCAGATGCGCGTCCTCGGCGTCATCCAGCGAGATGGTGATGGGAATCCTGGCTGGCACCACCGTCGGGCGCAGGGTGAGGGTGTGCGGGCAGATGGGCGAGACGACGAAGGCCTCCAGGCTGGGATGGAGGATGGGCCCGCCGGCCGACAGGGAGTAGGCGGTGGAGCCCGTGGGGGTGGAGACGATCAGGCCATCCGCCTTGATGGGGCCCGCATCCTGGTCGCCCACGGTCAGGTGGAAGTCCATGATCCGCGCCAAGGCGCCCTTGGCCAGCACCACGTCGTTCAGCACCGTGTGCCGGGTCAGCAGCCGCCCGTCCCGCCACAGCTCCGCTTCCAGCATGGAGCGACGATCCGGCACGAGGGTGCCCGCGAGGAAGGCCTCGACGGTTTCCCGGGCCTCGGACCTTGGATGGGCGGTCAGGAAGCCCAGGGAGCCCAGGTTGATGCCGAGAATCGGGGTGCCCCGGAGGCCCGCGCGACGGGCGGCGTAGAGCAGGGTGCCATCCCCGCCCAGCACCAGGCAGAGGTCCGCCGGGGGCTCCTGGGGCCCCAACTCGGCGTCCACCCGGAGGCTTCCGGTGGGAAGGCCCGCCAGGTCCCAGGCCTCGGTCAGGCCGGGTTCACCCGTCACGATCCAGCCCTGGTCGAGGAAGGCCGGGACGGTCTCACGCAGGGTCTCCGCCAGGTGCGGGGACTTGACCTTGGCCACGAGGATCAATCGCTGGGGCATGCCGACACTCTACCGCTATCCTGGGGGAATGGTTTTGAAGCCGGCCTCTCCGAACCCCAAACCCGCCCGCCGGTGGCTCCGCCGCGTGCTCTATGCCGGGCTCGGGTTGGTGGTGGCCTGCGTCGCGGCCTTTGCGGTGACCTGGTCGGTGCTGTCCAGGAATGCGGACGGCTTCCTCACCCTCTTCGCCCTGCGCGTGCCCAAGACCATCACCAAGGTGCTGGATCAGAATGGCAATGTGCTGGGCATCTTCGCCGAAGAACACCGCGTGGTGATTCCCTACGGCGACATTCCCAAGGCCTACATCAACGCCCTGGTGGCGACTGAGGATGCGGATTTCTGGAACCACGGCGGCGTCGACTTCCGGGGTGTCGCGCGCGCGGGTGCGACCTTCATCCTCAGCCTTGGCCGGCGGAAGGAGGGCGCCTCTACCCTCACCATGCAGCTCATCCGGACCGTGACTGCCAAGCGGGAACGCCGGCTCCTGGCGGGGGGCATCAAGCGGAAGATCCAGGAGATGGTCCTGGCTCGCAAGCTGGAGAAGGCCTACACCAAGAAGCAGATCCTCGAGATGTACGCCAACGAGGTCTACCTGGGTGGCGGACGCTATGGCATCGAGGCCGCGGCCGAGTTCTATTTCGGGAAGAGCGCGCCCCAGCTCGCCCCCGAGGAATGCGCCCTGCTGGCGGGCCTGGTCCAGAATCCGAACTGGTACAACCCCTACAATCCCGATCCCAGGGCCCGCGCCGCCGCGAAGGCCCGCCGCGACCATGTGCTGCTCCGCATGGCCAAGGAGGGCTACCTCAAGCCCCAGGAGGCCAGCATCCTGATGGACAAGCCCATCCGCCTCGCCCGCGAGAACGCCAGCGAGGACGCGGTGGCACCCTACGCGCTGGAGGAGGTGCGGAAGTACCTCTATGAGAAATACGGACGCGACCAGGTGCTGAACGGGGGGCTGGAGGTCACCACGACCATCGACAGCTTCTGGCAGGAGGCCGCCAACAAGGCGGTGATTCAGGGGCTCAAGGCCGTGGACCGGCGTCGGGGTTTCCGGAAGGACGCCGTGCAGTACGTCGCCGATCCAGAGGGCGTCCAGTTGCCGGGGTGGAAACGCTACTTCGAGAATGGCGACGAGGTCCAGGGCGTGGTCCTCGGCTGGAACGGCGGGAATGCGCAAGTCCGCATCGGCACGGCGCGGATCGAGGTGCCGGCCGCCGCCTTCGCCTGGGCCGGCAAGGACGTGCCGAAACTGCTGCCCCGGGGCGCCGCGCCGCTCTTCTCCATCAAGACGGCCGTAGATGGGGCGCCCAAGGTCCTGGAACTGGATCAGGATCCCCAGGTCCAGGGCGCGCTTCTGGCCATCGATCCCCGCACGGGGGAAATCCGGGCCATGGTGGGCGGCTACGACTTCAACCAGTCCAAGTACAACCGCGCCATCCAGGCCCAGCGGCAGGTGGGCTCCACCATGAAGGCCTTCGTGTACGGCGCGGCCTTCACCGGCGGCATGACCCCGGCCACCATCGTCCAGGACGTGCCGACGCGATTTCTTGATTCCGTGGACTACGTCACCGTCACCCACCCCGACGGGACCGTGGAATACAAGCCCCTGCGGCGCGATGCGAAGCCCTACGAACCGCGCAATTATGAAATGGATTTCTGGGGCCCCATCCCCATCTGGGAGGCTCTGCGGGATTCCCGGAATGTGCCCGCGGTGCGCACGCTGGAGAATGCGGGTGTGCTCAATGTCATCGACTTCGCCCGCAAGTGCGGCCTGGCCGGGCCCATTCCGCCCTATCCCAGCATGGCCCTGGGTTCGGCTGACCTCACCCTCAGGGAGATGGTGCGGGCCTATGGAACCATCAGCAATGATGGCCTCCAGACGCCAGTGCCCTTCCTGATCAAGAAGGTGGTGGACCGGAATGGCCGGGTGTTGGAGAGCCACAGTGGCGCGGCCACGGAACAGGTGCTGGATCCCCAGAGCACCTTCCAGCTCATCCAGTGCCTGCAAGGCGTCGCCACCAGTGGCACCGGCGCGGGCAGCAATGCGGTTGACTGGCCAGTGGCCGGCAAGACGGGCACCACGGACCAGTACACCGACGCATGGTTCCTCGGGTTCTCCACGCGGCTCACCTGCGGGGTGTGGGTGGGTCTGGACGAGAAGAAGCCCATTTTTCGGGGTGCCGATGGCGCCAAGGTGGCCCTGCCCATCTGGGTGGATTTCATGAAGGCCGCCCTGCCGGGGACGCCCAAGGAGGACTTCACGGCTCCTCCAGGCATGGAGTGGGCCGACATCGACCGCTATACGGGCCTGCTGGCCACCGCCGCCACCACGGACAAGGTGCTGCACCTGGCCTTCAAGCCCGGCACCGTACCGAAATCCGGGAGCGACGCCGATGCCATCAAGAAGATCCAGGAGGCCCGGGCCAAGGCCCCCTCCCAGCCTGTGGAGATCCGCATCTGGGGCCGTCCCAAGGAAGTGGAACAACCCAAGCCCGTGGACCTGAACACCAGCGATCCGAACGGCTGAGGGCGGGGCCGCCCACGGTCTTGCCGATACAAGAACGGCGCCCGTTTGGGCGCCGTTCTGAAGATGGAAGGCTGAACCCTATTTCTTCTTCCACGCCTTCGTGGGTGCGGATTTCCAGGGGCGCGGGGTGTCCTTGGAGGCGGGACGGTCGTCCCAGACCTTGCGCGGACCGGCGGAGGCGTCGGCCTTGGGCTTGGTGTAGGGGCGGGGTTTCTCGTCGAGTTCGTGGCGACGCTTGAAGCTGCCGTCGGGGCGGGTCTTGGCGTGGGTCTCGGGCCGAGGGGCTTCGCCGCGGGTGGCGGCGCGCTCCGCGTAGGACCGCTGGGGGCGGGGGCCACCGTCCTTGCGTTCGCGGGCGGCGTCGAAGCGCGACTTGACCTTGCGTTCGGGCTCGTTGGGCAGGTCGAAACCGGCGGACTGGTTGGCCTGGACGAGGCCCAGCAGGCCGGCCACGAGGCGGACGGGATCCGCTTCCTTCAGCATCTGGGCGGCCTGGTTGAGCAGGGCGGCACTGGCGGCGCCCTGGATGCCATTCAGCAGCTTCCGGGCCTGGGCTTCGCGGATCTCCGCCGGGGTGGGCACGGCGCGCCAGTCGAGCTTGAGGCCACCCCGGCGGCCCCAGGCCAGCAGGATGCGGCTCTCCTTCCAGCCCACCAGGGCCAGGCTGGTGCCCTTGGCGCCGGCTCGGCCCGTGCGGCCGCTGCGGTGGATGTAGCTCTCCAACTGGGTGGGGATGCCGATATGGACGACGAGCGGCAAGCCCTCAATGTCCAGTCCGCGGGCGGCCACATCCGTGGCCACCAGGTAGCGCAGCTTACCCTCCTTGAACTGGCTGAGGATGCGGGTGCGCGTGGCCTGGGCCAGATCGCCGTGGAGGAAGGCCGACTGGAGTCCGGACACGGTCAGTTCCTCAGCGACCTCTTCGGTCTGGGCCTTGGTTTTGGTGAAGATCAAGGCGGAGCTGGGTTCATCCATGAGGAGGAGGTTCACGAGGGCCCGCACCTGCTGATGGTCGGGGATGATGACCGGCGTGTGCGCGATGTCGGCGTGGACGGCGGTTTCGCCCGCCTCCGCGAGCTGGATCCGCACGGGATCGTTCAGGAAACGCCCAGCCAGCTTGGCGATGGGGACGGGCAGGGTGGCGGAAAAGAGGTAGGTCTGGGGGCCTTTGGGCACCTTGGACAGGATCTTTTCCACGTCCTCCAGGAAGCCCATGTTCAGCATCTCGTCGCATTCGTCGAGGACGATCATGGTCACGCGGCTCAGGTCCAGCGTGCCGCGCTCCATGTGATCCATCACGCGGCCCGGCGTGCCCACGACCACAGGGGCTCCCATGGACAGTGCCTTCATCTGCGGGGGATAGGCGACGCCGCCCACCAGGGAGGCGATGGGCAGCTTGGGCACGAGGCTGTGCAGCTCAGCCCCCACCTGCTGGGCCAGCTCGCGGGTGGGTGCGAGGATCAGGGCCTGGGTATGGCGTTCCGGGCCCAGCCGGTGCAGCAGGGGAAGGCCGAAGGCCAGGGTCTTGCCCGATCCGGTGCGGCTCTGCACCAGCAGGTCGCGCCCTTCGAGACCGGGCTTGAAGGTCTGGGCCTGCACGGGCATGGGGGTCTCGAAGCCGCGCTGGGCCAAGGCCGCCAGCAGGGCCTCACTGCAGCCGAGGGCCGCAAAGGTGGTATCGCTCACATTGTCTCCCGGGGCTTTCCCTGCGGATGGATGCCTGGTGGCAGCATCAATGGCGGACAGCGCCAGCCGGGAGTGGCCCAAACCTCCAATATCCCACGGGAAGGCCCGAATTCCCAGGGGAATTCAGCCATACTGCCCCATGGCTCTCCCCGACGACCGCCTCCTGCTACTTCACCATGGTGGCGCGGAACACGGCCGGGGAGGGCGCCCAGAGCCTGATCTCCATCTGTGCCGAGGAGGTGGCGCCGCAGCGGCCCGTCATCGTGGCGGTCAACCGCATCAACTTCGTCCAACCGGTTCGGATGGGGGACAAACTGCATTTCGTCAGCCGGGCCGTCTACGCGGGTCGCACCAGTGTTTCCGTGGAGACGGAGATCATCCGCATCAGCCGAGACCGCACCCAGACCCACCTCTCCAACAGCTGCATCTTCACGTTCACCAACGTGGGCGCGGACCTCCGCCCCCAGCCCGTGCCCGCCATCTATCCCACCACCTACGCGGAGGATGCCCGCTACCTGGCCGCCCACCGCCGGCATCAGGGCCACCTGGCCTGGCAGGCTGCGCGAAAGCGGTAAGCGTTAAGATCTGGGCATGGGAATGACCCTGCTCCTCATCCGCCACGGCATCGCCGAGGATCCCCAACCCGGCCAGCGGGACGCGGGTCGTGCGCTGACGCCCGAGGGCTGGGCGAAGACCCGGGCGGCCATGCGCGGCCTCGTGGCCCGTGGCTTCGCGCCCAGCCGTGGCGTCACCAGTCCGTACCGGCGGGCGCTCGAGACGATGACCTGTCTTCAGGAGGCCGCCGGCTGCGCCTTCCCCCTGGAGGCCTGGGAGGGTCTGGCGCCTAACGGGGATCCTGGTGCGGCGGATCTCTGGCTGCGGGCCCTGTTGGCGGAGGCGCGCGAGAACGAGGTGCTGGCCCTCACCAGCCACCAACCCTTCCTGGGGGATCTGGTGTTCCAGCTCACGGGGCGCAGCGTGGAGGTGAAGAAGGCCAGTTGCACGGTGGTCCACTGGGACGAAGGCCGGTGGGCCTTCGTCCGCCATTTCCCGCCGGCGGAGCTCCGGAGCGGCGCATGAGGCCCGCGCCCACCTTTGCGACCCTGCCTTCGGGGATCCGCCTCCACTACCGTGTCCAGGGGCCGCCTGAAGCCCCCTGGATGGTGTTGCTGAACGGCCTGCTGTCCGACACGACCATGTGGGCAGGCGTCCTGCCGGGGCTCACGGAACGCTTCCGCATCCTCACCTTCGACAGTCGGGGCCAGGGGCGCTCCGATGCCCCTGAGGCGGGGCCCTATCCCACGGCCCTGCTGGCGGAGGAGGCCTGGGAACTGTTCCGGATTCTCGGTGTGGAACGCCCATGGCTGGTGGGGCTGTCCAACGGCAGCGCCCTGAGCCTGGAACTGCTCAGCCGGCACCCCGGGGCCTTCGCGGGGGCCGTGCTCACCAGCGCCATGCCCCGCATCGACTTCGCCATGGCCCTCAAGGCCGAGCACTGGGCACGGTGCCTGGAGGTGGGCGGCCCCCTCATGCAGTTCGATGCCGTGGCCCCCTTCCTGTGGGGGGATGGCTTCCTGGAGGCCCGGCACGGCGTCCTCCGGGCCTACCACCAGGTGGTGACCGGCGGCGAGCGGCCCCAGCATGGGAACCTGCACCAGATCCGGGGGATCCTGGGCTGGGATATTCGCGACCGCCTCGGGGCCATCGAGGCCCCAGTGCTGCTGCTCAGCGGGGCCGAGGATCTGCTCACGCCCCCCTGGAAGTGCCTGGCCACGGCCCAGGGCATCCCCGGCAGCCGGATCGAGGTGGTGCCCGGGGTAGGTCACGCTTACCCAGTGGAGGACGCCAAGGGATTCGTAGCGCGGGTCCTCGCATTCGCTTGTAAGGAACCCGCTGAAATTGGCCGATAAGTAAAACTGACCTATCATGTCAGCATTCCCGAGCCAATTCCGACTCGCCCGATCCCGAGGTGTCCCATGGCCACCCAGCCTGTGCCGCCGGTCGTCCTGAGCCTCCACGAGCTCAAGGAGATGTCCATCGGGAAGCTCGCCGAGCTTGCCAAGGAACTCCAGATCGAGAATCCCCTTGCCATGCGCAAGCAGGAGCTGGTCTTCCGCGTGCTCCAGGCCCAGGCTGAGCGCGAGGGCCAGTTCTTCTCCGAGGGCGTCCTGGAAGTGCTGCCCGAGGGCTTCGGTTTTCTGCGGAGCCCCGATCAGAACTACCTCGCGGGCCCCGAGGACATCTACATCTCCCCCAGCCAGATCCGGAAATTCAACCTCCGCACCGGCGACACGCTCTCGGGCATGATCCGGCCCCCCAAGGAGGGCGAGAAGTTCTTCGCCATGCTCCGGGTGGACGCCGTGAATTTCGATCCGCCCGAGAACGCCAAGGAGCGGTTGCACTTCGATGATCTGGTCCCTCTGTATCCCAAGCACCACCTGCGCATGGAGCGGGACCCCCAGGAATTGAGCACCCGGGTCATGGACCTGATGACGCCCCTGGGCAAGGGCCAGCGCGCCCTCATCGTTGCCCCGCCGCGCACTGGCAAGACCGTGCTGCTGCAGAACATCGCCAATTCCATCACCACCAACCACCCCGAGGTGTTCCTCATCGTGTTGCTCATCGATGAGCGGCCCGAGGAAGTGACGGACATGGAGCGCGGTGTGAAGGGCGAGGTGGTCTCCAGCACCTTCGACGAACCCGCCACCCGCCACGTCCAGGTGGCCGAAATGGTCATCGAGAAAGCCAAGCGGCTGGTGGAGCACAAGAAGGATGTGGTCATCCTGCTGGATTCCATCACGCGGCTGGCGCGGGCCTACAACACCGTGGTGCCACCCAGCGGCAAGGTACTCTCCGGCGGCGTGGACAGCAACGCCCTGCAGCGGCCCAAGCGGTTCTTCGGCGCCGCCCGCAACATCGAAGGCGGCGGCTCGCTCACCATCGTGGCCACGGCCCTCATCGAGACGGGCAGCCGCATGGACGACGTGATCTTCGAGGAGTTCAAGGGCACCGGCAACAGCGAGATCGTGCTGGACCGCAAGCTCTCCGACAAGCGCATCTTCCCCGCCATGGACATCCAGAAGTCCGGCACGCGCAAGGAGGACCTCCTCATCGAGCCCGCCAAGCTGGCCAAGATCTGGGTGCTCCGCAAGGTCCTCAGCGCCAGCGGCCCCAGCGAGAGCATGGAGCTGCTCGTGGACCGGCTCGGCAAGAGCAAGACCAACGATGAGTTCCTGGCCAACCTGCAGGAGCCGCCGGCGCGGAGGTAGCGGCTGTGCTCTGAATCCGGCTGCGCCGGATTCAGAGATAGACGGAACGAGGTCTACCCAAATGTTCACGCTGACAGGTGTTGAACTCGACAACGCATTCGCAGCCATAACCCATCATGGCTATAGCACGATGCTTCCAGATCCCCCAGAGTGGGGCGTCGTAACCACTAATTGGCCAGCTATCAGAAATGTCCTAGAGAAGATCGACTTGGATACCTACGAACCCTTCAAAGCGATGAAGGTGTTCGCACCGAAGAACCGCGCGAACATTCGCGTGGTGCACATGCTTCACCCGCAGGATCTGCTGCTCTACACAGCTTTGGTGCTAATAGCCAAGAACGATATCGAAGTCAACCGCGTAATTACCAAGGTGAAGCGGGTTTTCTCTTACAGAGCTGATATCACCAAAACCCAAGTTCTTTATGGGTCAAAAGGATCGTACGAAGCGTATCGCCAACAGTTGGATGCTAAGGCTGAAACGGCCAAGGTGAAGTTTGTGGCGACGGCTGACATCGCAGATTTCTACCCGCGCATCTACCAACATCGATTGGAGAATGTCATTGAGAGCGTGGCGACAAGTCAGCGGGTCCGGGACGTTGCGCGCGTGTTGGTGCGGAAGCTAATTGCCAACCTATTGGAGCGGAACAGCTACGGCATTCCCGTTGGGCCATATGCATCTCGTCTGCTCGGTGAAGCCATACTGATCGATGTTGATGCCACCCTGCAGAGCCGCGGCATCAACTTCGTTCGCTGGGTCGATGACTACAATATCTTTTGCAAGTCCGAGTACGAAGCACAGTCCGTACTCTTTGGTCTCGGTGAATGGCTCTTTTCCAACCATGGATTGACTCTTCAGTCAGCTAAGACAAAGATCCTTCCAATTGATGTCTACAAACGCGAAGTCTTATCCCGACATGAAGAGCAGCTCACTGGTCGCGACGCTGTTGTAAACATGCTTCGTGACTTCAGTATCGGGTACGAGAGCGGAGACGACGACGAACCCAACGAAGTGGAGGTCCAGGAAGCACTGGCCGTGCTTCAAGTCACCGACCTCAGGGGCATGCTTGAAGCGTCCCTTGTTGACACTGCGCTTGTTGACTATGAGGCAGTTGTGTATGCCCTCACAAAGCTTCCGCGTATCCCTGGTGCACCACCAGAGCTAAAGCGCGAGGTCCTAGATCTTGTCATTGAAAATGCGGAGCTCCTATATCCTGTTGCTGAGCAAATTGCCAAGTATGTCTTGTCGTTTGATGATCTGACTCATGCAGAGCAGAAGCGCATTGCGACAAAGCTTCTTCGGCCCCTCAAGAGCAAGAGAAATCCACCGCCCCCCTACTACGCCATGTGGATCCTTCATATTTTTGCCTCAGCACCAGCGTGGAACCACGCAAGAGATATTGTTTCGCTCTATTCCGAGTCCACATCTGAGGTGATCAAGCGCCACGCCGCGCTTGCTATGCACGCATCCGGCAATCGTTCTGAAGCTGTCGCCATTAAGGATGACTATGTGGGCGCATCACCGTTGCTGAGGCTCGGGATCCTCTTTGCGAGCCGAAAGCTTGGCATTGATGAACGCAAGCACTGGAAGCTTGCCAACGGTATTAGCGGCGCCATCGAGAAGCTCATCTAAACCGTTAGACCCCAGCCCAGGTGGAAGCGCCTGGGCTGGTTCGCTTCTCAAGCTAGGCAAACATTGGGTAGCACTTCAGCCTTGAAATGGGAGGCGTCAGCCTCCCTACCTGAATTTGGCCGCGGGCCACATTCAGAGCCCCGGCTAAACTGCAAGGTCGCAAGCGAGCCGTACCGTGACCTTTCCCCACAGCCCCTTCCAGATCCGTGATGTCCAGGTGTCCAACCGCCTGATCATGGCGCCGTTGCACGAAATCACCGATCAGCCGTTCCGCAAATTCATCCGGGAGATTGGCGGCGTGGGCCTCACGGTCTCGGAGATGATCAGCAGCGAAGCCTTGATCCGGCACGCGGTGAAGGCGGAGAAGATGATGGCGGCCACGGGCGAGCGGCCGCTGTCCATGCAGATCTCCGGCGGGCGCCCGGAGGCGCTGGCGGAGGGCGCGCGGCTCTGCGAAGCCGCGGGCGCGGATCTGGTGGACCTGAACATGGGCTGCCCGGCCAGCAATGTCACCCGGGGTGGCGCGGGTTCGGCGCTGCTGAGGGACATCCGCCTGGCGGAACGCTGCGTCACGGCGATGGTGAAGGCGGTGAAGGTGCCGGTGACGGTGAAGATGCGGGCGGGTTGGGACGCGTCACAGCGGGATCGGGGCGAGTTCCTGGACTTCCTGCGCATGTTCGAGGCCGTGGGCATGCAGGCCCTGGCCATCCACCCGCGCACCCGCGCCCAGCAGTACGAGGGACATGCGGATTGGAGCATCATCGCCCGGGCCGTAGAGGCGGGCACCGCCTATCCCATCATCGGCAACGGCGACGTGAACACCGCGGCCGATGCCTTCCGCATGGTGGCGGAGACGGGGTGTGCAGCGGTGATGATCGGCCGCGGCGCGCTCTACAATCCGTTCCTGTTCCGCCAGATCCTGGAACCCGGTTTCACGGTGACGACGGAAATGCGCATCGACGCCACGTTGCGGCTCTTCCAGATCCTGCTGGACCTGCTGGAGCCCCGTGAGGCCCTGCACAAGATCAAGAAGATCGGTGCCTGGTTCACCAAGGGGATTCCTGGTGGCCATGGCTTCCGCCAGAACCTGCACGCCGCCAGCGACCCCCAGGCCCTCATGGCCGCCATCGATGCCCTCCGGCACCAGGGCGCGGTCTGACCCTTAAGAACCTGCTGGTCGCGGAAGACGCGGAAACTCACGGAGCGCGCGGAAGGGGGCGTACCCCTCGCCGTGCGAATCCATTCCCGTGTCTTCCGGATGATTCCGTGCCTTTCGCGACCTGCGCTCTTCCATCTAACCCAGGGCGTCTTGAATGCCGGGCTAGGCCGGTCCGGCCGCAGTGGACTCTTCCAGGGAAAACGGTACCGAGGCCGAGCCGGGGGCGCGGCGGATGGGGCAGTCAGGGGCGGGGCAGCGGTCGCAGTAGAGGCGGCCGCAGGGATCCACATGCGTGTGCACCTCGCCCTCGATGCCGGCCTGCTGGAGGGCCTTCACGCCGAAGACCTCGCAGAGGTCGTGGGCCTGGCGGATCGGGTAGAACTCCGGCACCACCAGGTGTGCGTCCACATGGGTGTAGCGACCGGACCGAAAGGTGCGCAACTCATGCACCGCGATGACATCCCAGGGGCGCACGCCGTTCATGGCGACCAGCACCCGCCCGAGCACTTCGGGATCCTCGGAATCCAAAAGGGCGCTCGACGATTCCCGCACCAGCTTGAAGCCCGTGCGGGCCAGCAGCAGGCCCACGACCACGGCCATGAGTGGATCCATCCAGGTGAGGCCGGTGACCTTGACCAGCATCAGGCCCGTGGCGATGCCCACGGTGGTCCAGAAATCCGAGAGAATGTGGTGGCCATCGGCTTCGAGGGCCCGGGACCGCGTCTTCCGGCCGTGGTGCAGCAGGAACCAGCCCAGCATGCCGTTGAGGAGACCCGCCAACAGGTTCACGGCCAGGCCCCGGCCCAGGTTCTTGAGCTGGGGGCCGATGATGAAGCCGTGGACCGCCTCGACGAGGATGACCACGGCGGCCAGTGTGATCAGGCCGCCCTCGAAGGCGGCGCTGAAGTGCTCGATTTTCCCGTGGCCGTAGGGGTGGTCCTTGTCCGCGGGCTTGCCGGCGAAGATGATTGCGCCCAGCGCGAAGATGGCCGCCACGACGTTCACGATGCTTTCGATGGCATCGGACTTCAAAGCCACTGAACCGGAGATCAGGAAGGACAGGTACTTCAGTCCGAGGATCAGGGCCCCGGCCCCGATGGAGAGGAGGGCGATCCGGACCCTGGATCTTTGCTCGTCGTGCTCCGGGGACATGGTGGCTCCTGCAGATTCCCAGGGTATCAGTCGAGGCCTTCGAAGAGCCCGCGCTGGCGCCCATTGCCGGGATCGGCTGGGAAGGGGAAGGCGGCGGGCAGGGCCCAGGGCCGGTCCGGATCGAAGGGGCCGGTCGGCGCCAGATCAGGCGGGAGCCACCGTAGCGCCGGGACGGGCTGGATGCCGGCCAGGAGGGCATGGGCTCCGGCCTCCGGGGGCACGGCGGGCACCCGGAGCAGTGCCACGGGAGGGTGGTCCAGCGTGTCCGCCCATCCCGCCGGCTGAAGGGCTCGCCCCTCGAGCGGGACGGGATCCCGGGGATCCGCTGCCAGACCGGGACTGAAGGACCCCGGGGCGGGGGGCAAGGGCAGGCTGGCCCGCCAGGGCAGCCCTTCGCGCAGGGCCTGGCGCCCCAACAGGGAAGCCGCGTGGAAATCGCCGGACGCACCGGAATGCACGGAGGTCCGGAGCCGCTCCTGGAGCAGGGCCGCGAGGGCCCGCACCTGGCCGAAGGCCGCCTTCCAGTTGCCGTTGGCCCGCTGGAATTCTGCTCCGCCCGTCAGGGCCAGGCGCCAGCCCACCGCCCGCCGGGCGAAGGGGAGGTCCGGCCAGGCCCCGGCGGAGAGCCGCTGGGCCAGGCCCCGCTCAGCCGCGCCCTGGGCCTCGGCCATGGCGGCGATCAGGGCCTCGCCGGATCCGAGGGAGCCCAGGGCACCCACGGGGATGACGACCTCGCCCCACAACCATCCCGGAGGAACCTCCTCTCCGGATGCCGTGGGGCCGAGTCCGGGGAGGCGCCAGGGGCCCGACGGCCGGATCACCCAGCCGACGGTGCCCTGACGCCACCGCTCGCCCAGGGGGCCGGAAGGGGGTTCGGAGCTGTGCAGCCAGGCCCGGAAGGCGCCGCCAGGAAGCTGGAGCGCGGCCTCGGGCCCGAGGTGCAGGGCCAGTCCCGGGATGGCGGAGATGGCCTCCCACCAGCCCTGGCGGGCTTCAGGCGGCAGCGCCTCCATCCAGGCCGGCGGGTGGTCCCAGACCAGGCCGAAGCCCCCGGGCAGCAGGCCAGCCAGGTGCATCAGACGGGCCAGGGCCCTGCCTGGGGCGGCGTTGACCGAGGCCAGTCCCTCCTCCAGGAACCGCGAACCGCACCACCCGGCCCAGGGGCCATCGGGAGCGCTGCGCACCAGGAAGCCCGGGCCTTCGTGGTGGGTCACAGGGACTCCGGCGCGGGCAACGGAAATTCCGGCGCGAACACGGCCCGGCCCGCCCCGCCGGGCACCCAGGCATGATCCCAACGCTCCCGCAGGCGGCGGGCCGCTTCCACAGCGGCCGTCCGGGGATCGAGGCCGCGCAGGCGCAGGGCCAGCCAGGTCGAGGCCAGCAGGCACCCCGTTCCCCGGCGGGTTCCGGGCAGGCGAGGGACGGAGGCCAGGGTCTCGATGCCCGCCGGGGTGATCCAGAGGTCCTGGACCCGGTCCCCTTCCGCATGGCCACCCTTGAGCCACACGGCGGCGGCTCCGGCCTCCAGCCAGGGCTGGGCGAGCCGGTGGGGATCCGCTTCCCGGATGGCCTC
This sequence comes from Acidobacteriota bacterium, assembly GCA_021802985.1. Classification (GTDB taxonomy): domain Bacteria; phylum Acidobacteriota; class Holophagae; order Holophagales; family Holophagaceae; genus Geothrix. The sequence continues at coordinate 30,110 of JAJZQW010000003.1, forward strand.
GGGGGGAAGCCCCGCGAAGGCGGCGGCCTCGCCCCGGTTGGGGCTCACCACCCAATCCCCCGAGGGCAGCAGGGCCTTGGCCATGCGGCGGAGTGCCTCTCCATCGTGGAGGCCGACCCCAGCGGAAGGCGCCAGGATGGGATCCCAGATGCGGACCGGGGGAGCCAGATGCGTCAGGGCGGCGCAGAGGCGGTTGAAGGTGGCGGGGTCCAGGGCGCAGAGGCCCAGCTTGACGCCCCAGTGCCCGATCAGGTGCGGCGCCAGGGCTTCAAGGCGGAGGACCGGGTCCATGGAGGGCGGCTCGATGCGGCTGCACCCCAGGCCGTTCTGCAGGGTCTCGGCGAGGCTCACGGCCATGGGATGGCAGCCCAGGCCGGCCACCGACAAGGCATCGCGGATCAGCCCCGCGCCTCCAGACGGATCCATGCCCCCCAGGCAGAGGGCGATGGGCGGGGCAGTGGCGGAGACCGGATCCATGGCGAATCCCCAGGATGCCACAGGCAGGACCGGGGCCGTACCCGCGGTTCTTCGGGCGTCCGGCTCAGACCTTCCGGTCGGGATCCACGATCTCGGTGACGCGCAGGCCCAGGCTATCCTCCAGGACCGTGACTTCCCCGTGGAGGAGCACCCGATCCTTGCACAGCACGTCCATGGGCTCGCCAGCGCTTTTCTTGAGTTCCACCAGGGAGCCAGGCTCCAGTTCCAGCAGATCCCGGATGGTCATGCGGGTCTGCCCAAGCTGAATCTCCAGCCGGAGGGACGTGTCGATGAAGGGCATGAGTTCGGTGATCACCTGCTCGAAGCTGAGCACGCGATCCCCATCCAGCCGATCCACCCGCTTGGCCATGTCGCTCCTGTCGGTCCTGTCAAAGCATGGACTCGCGCAGGGAGGGCCGCAATGGACGTGCCACCCCCGCCGGTCCCCTACTGCTGGATGGCCCAGTCCACGATGAGGACATCCTTGATGGGGTGCTTGGGCTTCTTGTGCTTCGGCGCATCCTCTCCAGGTTTCAGGGGTTTCGGCCCGAACTGCTGATTGAGCTTGTCTTTGATATCCTGCCGCAGGGATTCCCTGAACTCGGGGTCCGAGGCCTCTTCCACGCTCTTGCCCGTAAGGGCATCCAGGACGATGGACTCGACGATGCTCCGCTGGGGCGAGGGCTTGTCGCTGGCGGCAAGCTTGCCCAGCTCTTGATCGCAGAAGAGGATGTTCAGCTCGCAGTGGAGGAAGGCGTTCAGGCGCGGGCCGGACAGGTTCACGTTCCGGGTCAGGACCATGACGGGTGGGGCGCTGGCCCCTCCCTCCTCGCCGCCGCTGGCCTTGGCCTCCTCGCCCCCGCAGCCCTCATCGTCATCGGCGGCCGCAGCGGTCGAGGCCGGCTGGACTGAAGCAGCCGCAGCCTTGGCGGCGGCCCGTCGCTTGAGGAGGACCCTCGCGCCGAAGCCGCCACCGCCCAGGATGGCCAGGCCAACGACGATCAGGAGGATCAGCTTCAACGGAAGTTTTTTGGTGGGGGCTTCTTGCTCGTCGGCCATGAATTCCTCGCGATGCCTTTTCATCGGAAGGCCCTTGCGCCGTCCTGAGTTGTGGACGGGACTCCCGCGGTCGAAAGGAGATGGAGCCAGCCTTCGCGGGGTTTTCAAGGGAAGCAGGACACCAAAGCGAGGGTGAGCAGCGTTTAGGCGCGGATGGTGACCTTGGCCGATAGAATCAAAAAAATTATAATTGATAGAAAACGGGGCCCACTGGAATGGGCCCCGTTGATGCAGGCATACGGCTGGATGCCGCGCCCGGTGTAATTACTTCCGCTTCTTGCCGCCCTTGCCGTTGACTTCGTCAGCGAGCTTCTTGCCGGGCTTGAACTTCGCGACCTTCTTGGCAGCGATCTTGATGGGCTTGTTGTCGCGGGGGTTGCGGCCAGTACGGGCGCCACGGCTCACCACGGAGAAGGTGCCGAAGCCGACGAGGGTGACCTTGTCGCCAGAGCGCATGGCGGAGGAGATGCTTCCGAGCACCTGATCCAGGGCGGCAGCGGCCTGAGCCTTGGTGATGCCGGCCTTTTCGGAAACGGCGCTAACCAGTTCGGCCTTGTTCATGGAAACCTCCAAATTTGGGGAGCTGTGTCCCCGGGTTGAGGAAAAGCGGATCGTCTCGGATTCGAGACGCCCGTAATGACTGGGTTTTCGAGATCCAACAGCATGGAAAGGCCGATGAATCCTTGATGCAGCCTAAACTGCCAAGAAGCTACGCCTGGGATGTAGTGGGGTCAAGGTTTTTCTTCAAAAAAAGAACGGAGATCGGCTCCCTGGGCTGTTTTCGTGGACCATGGAACATCCTGATGGGCTGGAATGCTCATAACTAAGTCTCATGGATTTCGCAAATGCCCGTAGAACGGGCCTGGGGGGAAGGCCCTGTCTCGCGGATCAAGGTCCTCCCTGGATCGGGGCGTTCCGCCCCTCTCTCCTTATGATGGAGATATGTCGCATCCCTATTTCCTCACCGTGGCCTACGCCGGAGCGGATTTCCACGGCTGGCAGATCCAGACGAGCCTGCGGAGTGGCCAGGGCGAGCTGTGGAAGGCCCTGCGGGCCCTGGAGGCGGAGGCGCCGATGCCTCAGGGCACCGGCCGTACCGATGCGGGTGTCCATGCCCGGGCCCAGGGGGTGCTGATCCAAGTGTCCCGCCCCTGGGATCCCTATCGGCTCCTGGCTGCGCTGAATGCCCATCTGCCCTGGGACCTGAGGGTGATGGCGGCCCAGCCGGCCCCGGAGGGGTTCTTCCCCCGTCAGCACGCGATCGCCAAGCGCTACGTCTACCGCCTGGGGACGGGTCCCGCGCAGGATCCGCTGCAGCATGGACGGCTCTGGCACGTCCGCCGTACTGGACCGCTGGACACCGAGGCCATGGCGGAGGCCGGGCGCGAGCTGCTGGGGACCCATGATTTCTCCAGCTTCCGGTGCGCGGAATGTGTGGCGAAATCACCGGTGCGGACGCTGCATGCCTTCCGGGTTCGTCCGACGGAAGCGGGGCTGGACCTGGTCTTCGAGGGCGACCGGTTCCTCATGCACCAGGTTCGGATCATGACGGGAACCCTGGTGGACATCGGCCGAGGACGCTGGCCTGCGGCCGCGCTCCCGGCCATCCTTGCGGCCCGCAACCGGGCTTCCGCAGGACCCACGGCGCCCCCCGAGGGGCTCTGCATGGACAAGGTCTGGTACGAGGCTCGCTGGGGAATCGGCGAGCCGAGTCCCTTCGGTGAACGTCCGGATCAGTCGAGGTAGAAGCCCACGCCCTGCCAGACCTTGAACCGGGTGGACCCGTCTTTGGAGGTGGCGGGATCGAAGACCAGGTTCTTGGCGGACTCCACGCAGGCGTCGTTGGCGGCCTTCACTTCAGGGGTGTCACCTGGGAGTCCCTGCAGCAGGCGGGCGTCCAGCACCTCACCCTTCTCGCTGACGAGGACGTTCACGACCACGACCCCCTTGGGCCGTGCGCTGAAGAGGCCCGCGGATTTGACGCGGGGGGTGGACCGGTAGAGGTTGAGGGGCCGGGCGGGCTGGATGTCCTTCGAGAGCATCACCAGATCGCCCTCTTTGGGGGTGGCGGAGACCCGTTGGCGCAGGACATCGTCCTCAGCCTTCACGCGGGCCAGTTCCTCCTTGGCCGTGGCGGCCTCCTTCCGGGCGGCTTCCAGATCCTTGAGCAGGGAGTCCCCCCCGCTCACGTTGGCCTTGAGGTTCGCCTTGAGCTGGTCCACCTCCTTCAGCGCGACAGCGGCATCGGCCTTGGCCTGGTCGCGGGCCTGCTGCGCGGCGAGCAGATCCTGCTGGAGGCTGTCGGTGGCGGCAAGGCGCTGGCTGAGGTCGTCCCGTTCCTTGGTCAGCTTCTTCACTTGGAGCTGAAGCTGCGCGACCGTCGGCCGCTTGGCCGCGGCGAGGGGCATGGTGAGCATCAGCAGGGCGAGCAGTAGACGCATGGCACCTCCAGGACCGGGGAGGGGACTAGCGCGCGGCGCCTGGCTGGTCACCCCCCTGGGCGGGTTTCGACACCTTGAGAATCCCACGCTTGATGAGCTTGGTGAAGATGGACAAGCATTCACCCTGCTCGAAGGGCGCGATGGAAAGAATGTCCTTGATGGTCCACAGCCCGTTCACCCGGGTGGCCAGGAAGGCCTCGTTGGGTCCGAGGTTGGTGGTCATCAGCTCATCGAGGCTGACGACGAGTTCGGGAATAAGGTCATGGTCGAGGGCCTTCTCCTCCAGCAGGTCCTGGACCACGGCCATCATCTTGTTGGCATCCTGGTGCCGGGGCTGGTCCTGGAGGATGCGGCGCAATTCCTCCTGGGCCTCCTGGAGCTTCTGCTTCTCGACAAGGGCACGGGCCCGCTGCAGCTGGAGGCTCGGATTCTCGCCCAGGCCCCCGCCAGGAGAAAGGATGCGGACCAGTCCCTTCTCGTGCAGGTCGAAGAGCAGCTTGTTGATCTTGAACTCGGGCATGCGCATTTCCAGCACCAGCTGGTCCACGCGCTTGATGCCATCGAGACGGGAGAGGATGTCGGCATCCTCGGGGGCCAGGGGCAGGCGCTCCGCGATGGCTTCGGAGATGGGGGACAGGACCGCATCACCGCCCTTCACGATCTTCCGGATGCGCTTCCAGTCATCCAGGCGCCGGGCGCCTTCAAGCACAATGCCCGTCACGTCCAGGCTCAGCAGCATGGACTTCTGGTGGGAGGGGGCGCCATCGTGGAATTCGAAGTTGCCGACGTTCCACAGGAAGGTGTCGTAGATGCTCTCTTCCACCTTGAGCTGGACGATGCGGCGGATCTCCGCCTCGGTCACCAGCTGGCGATTGATGAGGATGCGGCCCAGCAGCTGCTGCTCGTCCTCCTGGGTGGCCAGCGCCTCGCGCAGCTGCTCTTCGGTGATGCGGTTGAAGGCCAGCAGATACTGTCCGAGGTACTCCCGGGGGTCCGAGGACCAGATGCTGGTGATGCGCCCCTCGTGGAAGGCCACGCGCTTGGTGTGCAGGGGGCCACGCAGCTCCAGGACGCCGGTCTTCTTGCCAACGGCGAGCCACTGGAAGATGTCTTCCAGCCCCATCGTCCCAAGATCGCCGCTCAGAGCCAAAGGGTGACCTCCCCGCCCCAAGGTTACCCACTTCCTTGGAGAAAAATACATAGAGCGAAGGATCTACAAGTCCATCGCGCTAGGTTCCTATCGGCAGGTGGCAGGGCGCCCGATAGGGGCTCGGGCCCGAATCAGGTGACCTAGAGCCGGGGCAGGACGTCCCGGAGGGCCTGGTTCAGCAGGTCGGGATGGTGCCGGGCCATGCGGACCTCCGGGTCCAGCAGGGGGTAGTGGAAGAGGGGGATCCCCATCAGCCTGGGGGCGGGATCCATGACCGGCTGGCCGCCTTCTTCCCGGTAGCGCTGAAGCAGGTCGCCGGGCAGGGGGGCCGAGTTCACGATCACGCCGGAAATCCGGGTCCTGCCGAAGGAGGCGATGGCGGCCAGGTGGGCCTCCAGGTCCAGACCGGCGCTTTCCCCCGGTTCGGTCATCAGGTTGGCCACATAGAGCACCGGGGCCCTAGAGGAGACCATGGCCTCCCGCAGCTCCGGGAGGAGGAGGTTGGCGATGGTGGAAGTGTAGAGGCTGCCAGGGGAGAGAATCACCAGGTCCGCCCGGAGCAGGGCCAGCACGGCTTCCGGCAGAGGTTCTGCCTCGCGGGGCTCTAGCCAGAGCCGGGAGAGGGGCGGGCGGCAGTCCCCCACGGCGGTTTCCCCCACATGGCGGCGTCCGGACCAATCCTCGGCGCAGAGGGTGACGGGCACCACGGTGGAGGGGTAGAGGCGGCCGACGGTCACCAGCACGTTCGAAAGCTGGCGGATGGCCCGCACCCAGTCCCCGGTCAAGTCCGCCAGGGCCCAGAGCATGAGGTTCCCCAGCGAGTGCCCCGCCAGGCTTCCGTCGCCCTTGAACCGGTAGTTCAGCAGGTCGGAGAGGGGTGAGGCCTCCTGGGTCAGGGCGGAAAGGCAGTTCCGGAGGTCCCCCGGGGGGATCCCGCCCAGTTCATCCCGCAACCGGCCGGAGGAGCCGCCGTTGTCCGAGACGGTCACAATGCCGGTCAGGGTCCAGGGGTCGCGGCTGCGGCCCGCCTCCCGCTTGAGAGCCCCCAGGAGCGCCGCGAGCCCCGTGCCCCCGCCCAGAGCCACCACCCGGAGCGGCTGGTCGGCATGGAGGGGGACGCGGGGCTCGGCGGCCATCGGGTCGGAGGTCAGCGCCCCTCGGTGAAGCCGAAGAGGGCCGACTTCCGCATGACGCTGAAATCGGGCTCCATGTGCCACAGGTAGACAAGATCAGGATCGAGTTCCAGGGCCTTCTTGAGGGCATTGGCGGCGCCTTCGGCGTTCTCGGCCTGGGCCAGGGCGACGGCCTTCAGGTAATGGAGGGTGCCGAAGGTGGGACGCTCCTTGATGAGCTTCTCCAGGAGCTTGAGGGCGGCCTCGCCCTCGCGTCGATTCAGGTGGGCCTGGGCCTCCATGAGGAGGTCGTCGGCGAGGGCCTTGGTCGGATGCACCTTGGCCTGGGCCAGCGCAATGTAGACCTGGGCCCGGCGCTTCACCGCCCAATCCCCGGTGGCCTCGGCCACCTGGAGCAGGGGCTCAAGCACCTTGATGGCTTCGGCATGCTTGCCCGAGTCCACCAGCTTCACGCCCTTGGCGAGCGTGGCGGCGTGCGGCGAAGGCGGAGCCTGTGCCGGCGCAGTCTTCGGGGTTGCGGTGGACTTGGCCTTGGTCGCCATGCGGGATCCTTTGGAAGTCACTGGGAAACTATAGATTGCCAGAGTTTTCCCCGCAAATCCGAACCCGGCGGCCTCGAATCCATCTTTCATGCGTTGAACAGAGCCTTCTCGCGGTTGAGCAGGCGGGTGGAGAGCAGCGTCATGAGGCCCCCCAGGCCGACCGTTGTGATAAAGGCCATCCAGTATTCCAGCCAGTTGGACTGCTGGCTGAAGAGTTTCCGCAGGGCCAGGCAGACGTTCACCACGGGCACGTAGGAGAGGAATGGCAGCTTGTCCACACCCGGAGCCATCATGAATACCCCAAGGAAGATCACCAGGAAGAAGCCCGGCATTATGGCGCTGCCGGCCTCAATCGTGTTCTTGGCCTGGACGCCCATGAGCAAGATGAAATTGGCGAAGAAGAGGCCCAGGGGCACCATGATGAGGAAGGTGAGGCCCAGGGTCATGGGGTTGGCGATGGCCGCGACCGTGTTAAGGGCACTTGACGCTCCCGATCCACCGCCCGCCATGAAGGGTGCCGAGAGGGCCAGGCTCAGGAGGTTCAGCAGGGCGGCGATGACGCCCATGGAGAAGATGTAGATCAGCTTGCCGAGGATGATCTGGTTCCGGGGCAGCCGGGTGGCCATGAGGCCAAGAAGGGTGTGCCTCTCCTTTTCTCCAGCGGTGGCGTAGATGCCGTGTTGCATGGATCCGCCAAACATCATGGCCATCAGGGCGTAGGGCAGGATCTGGCCCAGCAGCTTTCCTACCTCCAGGGCCGTGTCGGCCGCGTTCTTGACTTCCACCTTGACGGGTTCCGCCAGTTGGACCGAAGCGTTCAGAACTTGCAGGCGGGATTGAACCCAGGCCTTCTCCTGGGGCTTCAGCACCTCTTTGAACCGCTTGAGGGCCAGTTCGGATGCATGTTCGCTCTCATCCTGGGTGGCCGTGACCGTGAAGGTCTCTTGCTTCTGGAGGGCCTCGGCGGCGTGGGGATCGACTTCCACCCCCAGTTCCAGCTTCTGGTCCAGGATGGCCTGCTTGAGATCACCCGCAGGTTTCGGCATCAGCTCGAAGTGCTTCGGGTCGGCCTTCAGCAGGCCTGCCAGGGCGCCCGAGGGGTCCGACACGTAGACCCGGCTGGCCTTGTTCCGGTTCTGGTCCGCGTCGCGCTGCCCCATCTTGGCCATCATGCCGAAGATGGCGGGATAGAGGAGGAAGGGCAGGACAAAAGCAAGGAACATGGTCTTGCGGTCTTTGGAAAGTTCCAGGAAATCCTTCTTGGCGATGAGCAGGGCGCCGCGCATCAGTGGCCTCCTTCGGTTTCGGCCGCGAGCTGGAAGAATACTTCATCGAGGGTCTTGGCCCTGCGGGACTGGAGCAGTTCGCGCGGTGGTGCATCCCCGTGCAGTTTGCCGTCGAAGATGATGCCCACGCGGTCGCAGATCTCCTCGACCATGGGCATGACGTGGGTGGAGACGATGACGGTGCGGCCCTCTTCCCGCATGATGCGCAGCAGGTCCAGCACGGTCTTGGCCGTGAGCACGTCGAGGCCCGTGGTGGGCTCATCGAAGATCACCACCTTGGGATCGTGGAGCAGGGCCCGGGCGATGCTGACCTTCTGCTTCTGACCGGAGGAGAAGCCCTCCATCCGCACGTCCGCGAAGTCCGCGAGGTCCAGCTTCTCCAGCAGGTGCAGGCCTCGCCGCTCCGCCACCACCGGGTCCACGGACTGGAACTCGCCGAAGAGGCGCAGGAGTTCGCGAGGCGTGAACCGGCCGTACACGTTCATGTCCGTGCTGAGGTAGCCCATGACGCCCCGGGCGGCCTCGGGCTGTTCCTTCGTGTTCATGCCGCACACGGTGATGTGCCCGGTATCAGGATCCATCAGGCCCGCGATCATGCGCAGGGTGGTGGACTTGCCCGCCCCGTTGGGGCCCAGCAGCCCGTAGATCTCGCCGGGCTTCACCTGGAGAGAGATCCCACGCACCGCATCGATGCGCTTGGTCTTGCGGCTCTTGCGGTCCTTCACCGTGAAGGATTTGTGGACATCGTTCAGCTGGATCACGAAGGGCCTCCGGAGGGGACGGGCTCCAGACTAGTGGGGTGCTGGGCCGGGTGGCACACGTTCCGGTGAACGGGAGCCCTCAGCCGGCGAACGGTGCCCTGGACGCCCCTACCGGCAGAAGGGTCAGACGCCCCGGAAGCCGAGGACCACCATGACGAGGCCCGCCGCCAGACAGTAGTAGGCGAACCCGTTCAGCTTGGGTTTCCGGGTGAAGCGGTCCAGCAGGCCGATGGCGGCGTACCCGGCCACCGCGGCTACCACCACGCCCACAAAGCAGGCCGTGAGGGGCTGGAGGCCGCCCGGGGGGATCATGGCATTCGTCGGCACGGGCTGGTGCAGCAGCAGGGGCTTGAGCAGCTTGCCGCCTTCCACGATCGAGGCGGCGAGGATCGTGGGGATGCCCAGCAGGAAACTGAACCGCGCCGAGGCCGGCAGTTCCAGGCCCGAGAAGACGCCCATGGCGATGGTCGAGCCCGAACGCGAGAGGCCGAAACCGCCCCCGATGCCCTGAATGCCGCCCACCCATACGGCATCCTTCCAGGTGACCTCGGTGACCGGACGGCCAACGCGCGACTTCGCCATTCGATTGGCCAGGAAGAGGATGACCGCCGTGAACCAGAGGCAGAGCCCGTAGATCCAGAGGTGGTTCTTGGCCACCTCCTTGGTCCCGCGGGTCGCCATGCCGAGGATGCCCGTGGGGATCATCGCCACAAACAGCATCAGCGCCAGCTTCCCACCCTCCTTGTCCCGGCCCACGCAGCCCAGCAGGACGTGGCCCAGTTCCTTGCGGAAGTAGATGATGAGGGCCACCAGCGTGCCGGCGTGCAGGAGCATGTCGAAGGCCAGGGGCATGCTGCGCCCCAACATCAGGTTCTCGGCCAGCGTCAGGTGTGCCGTGGAGGACACCGGCAGGAATTCCGTCAGGCCCTGGACCAGGCCAAGGAGGATGACTTGCAGCAGGTTCATTCGGGCTCCGGCACAAACCGCCATTGTGCCAGAACCCGGCGGTTCAGCCTTCCTGGACGCGCGGCAGGGAGCGGAGGAGGGCCAGGTACTCCCGGTGTTCTTTCCAGCCTCTGACCATGGCCAGGGCACCCCAGATCTGAACCAACTCGACGAGGGCCACGAAGCCGATGCCGGTGAGGTTTCCGAACAAGCCCCAGCCCGAAGGCAAGGGCGGAGTCGGGGGCCGGAAGCTGAAGAGGAACATCGGGACGAGCCAGAGGATGCACTGGCCCACCAGGACCAGGTAGACGCGAGCTTCTTCGAAGCCTCGAACGGTCCAGGGCATGGGGAGGAGGTAGACCAGGGGCATCAGCAGGATCCACAGGGGAGGGGGGCAGAGGGCGGCCCGGGGCTGGTTCGCCTGGAGAAACCCCGACGCGAAGGCATAGAGGGCCGCGAGCAGCACGGCGATGAGGAACAGGGCCAGGCCCAGGATCCAGAGCCAGCGTTTGCGCTCGTAGCCCCCATCGGGGGAGGCCTTCACGGTGCCGAGGCCGCGGTACAGCATCCGGCTGAAGGCTTCCTTGAGGACGAGCCAGAGGAGGGGCACCCAGACCAGGTACTCGACGAGGAGGCGGTCCATGGCATGCACCCCCATGAAGTTCGGGCTCAGGGCGGCAAGGACCAGGACGATCCCCATCAGCCCGCCCAGGGCCGTGGCCAGGCCACTCTTGCGGGCCTGGAAGGCGGCGTAGTCGCGGGTCAGGGCGCCCAGGGCATCGAGATCGTGAGGGGTCATGGTTGGCCTTCCTTCGGGAGCAGGGCCCGGAGCTGTTTGTGATAGGCGTGGAGCGCGGCGCGGCCGTCCTCGGTGATCTGGAAGCTGGTCACGGGGATGCGCCCGCGGAAGGCCTTGAGCGTCTCCAGGAACCCCGCCGCCTCCAGCTTCTGGGTGTGGCTGGAGAGGTTGCCCTTGCTCAGGCCCGTGATCCGCTGGAGGAAGAGGAATTCCACCGATTCCGCCGCCGCCAAGACCGTCAGGATGGCCAGCCGGGCGGGTTCGTGGACGATCCGGTCGAGGTCGAGGATGGCGTGGAGGTCGGGCTTGAGGGGGGACATGAAACAAGTTTGTAATACAAACTAGTTTTGTCAACCCTCGAAGTTCACCTCGTGATTCAATGCCTCCATGCGCATCCTCGACCTCCGCTCCGACACCGTCACCCAGCCCTCCCCCGAGATGCGAGCCGCCATGGCCGCCGCCGAGGTGGGGGACGATGTGCTGGAGCACGATCCAACCTTGGCGCGGCTGGAGGGCCGGGTGGCCGAGTTGCTCGGTATGGAGGCCGCCCTCTGGGTGCCCAGCGGCTGCATGGGCAACCTCATCGCGCTGATGGTGCACCTGGGCCGAGGGGACCGCTTCCTGGCTCCCGCCCAGGCCCACGTGTTGGGCTCGGAGCTGGGTACCGCCGCGTGGCTGGCCGGGGGCATGCCCGAGGCCCTGGCCTGGGAGGCGGGCCCCGGTCGGCCCACGCCCGCCCAGGTGACGAAGGCTGCGGGTTCGCCCGGTCCCTACTACACCCTGCAGACGAAGCTGCTCTGCCTGGAGAACACGCACAACTTTGCCGGGGGCGCGGTGATCCCCCAGTCCGAGCATCGCGCCCTGGTGGCCGCGGCCAAGGCCGCGAAGCTGGCCGTACACCTGGATGGTGCGCGGATCTGGCACGCCGCTGCGGCGCAGAACCTCCCGCCGTCGGCCCTCACCGAGGGCGTGGACACAGTGCAGGTCTGCCTCAGCAAGGGGCTCGGTGCGCCCATGGGTTCGCTGGTCTGCGGCTCGAAGCCCGCCATGGTCGAGGCCCGGCGCCTCCGCAAGATGCTGGGGGGTGGCGTGCGCCAGGGCGGCATCATGGGCGCCGCGGGCCTGGTGGCCCTGGACTACCTTCCTCGCCTTCCCGAGGATCACGCCAAGACCCGGGCCCTGGCCGAGGGGCTGCGGGGCTTCGGTGTGGCCGCGCCGGTACCCGAAACGAACATCCTGTTGCTGCCGGTGCCCGATGCCCCTGGCGCGGCCAAGGCGCTGGAGATCGCCGGGGTGCGGGCGTCCATCGTGGGGCCCGCCCTGCGCTTCATCGCGCATCGGGATCTCTCGGATGGGGACATCGCCGAAGCGCTCCGTCGCATCGAGCCGCTGGCCCACCTCCTGCGGACCGCGTGACGCCATGCGGCCCCGGGTCCTCATCGCGGCGGCAGCCCTCCTGGTGCTGGCGGGCGTGGCCGGCTACCTGGCCTGGCAGAACACGCTGGTTCCCATTCCCCTCGGCCCGGATGCTGCCCTGTATGTGCCCGCCGCGCCGGAATTCGGGGAGGACCAGGCGGTGCTGGAGGCCCAGATGCCCGCCGGGCCGGGCCTGGAGGCCTTTCTTGCGAACCAGTCCGATCTGACCGTGCTGACGACGAATTCGCAGGGCGGCTGGGTGGGCCAACTGGCGGAGGGGCTCCAGGGCACCCGGCATGGCCGCCGCTGGCGCATCACCTTCAAGGCGGGGGTCCGGCTGCAGGATGGCGCGACCCTGGATGCCCCGCGCGCCGAGGCGGCTCTGGCGAGGGAATTCCAGGCGGCGGGGGCCCAGGCTCGGGTGATCGATGGCCGGACGCTGGAGCTGTGGTTTGCTGCCCGCAGGGACGACCTTCCTGAACGCCTGACTACCTGGCGGATACCGGGCAGCGGGCCCTTTGCACGGAACGGCGCGGACCTGGCGCGGTTCGACGGCTTCCTGCACGGGAAGGCCGGCTTGGCGGGGCTGCGGGTGGACACGGATCCGGCCCTGATGGAAAGCCGGGCGTGGGCCCAGGGCATCGTCTCCGGCCGCTGGGCCTGGGCCGCGTATCCGGGGCACGTCGAGCCCGAGGACATGGCCAAGGTGCGGCTGGCCCCGTACGACGAGGTGCGTCTGGATGACGGGACGGTGTGGTTCGTGTCGCGGAAGCTGCGGCGGTTCAATCCCGAGCGGGGCCCGTGGACCGCCACGCGCCTCTTCGGCGTCTGGCGGGGATCCATGGATCTTCCGCGGGCCGGGGCCCTCCAGTAGGTCCCGAGACGTGGCACCTACTCCAGGTTGGCAGCCTGCTCGCGGATCTGATCGAGGGCGCCCTTGGCCTCCATGACCGCGCGGGTCATGTCGAGCCGCTTGCACTTGCTGCCCGTGGTGTTCAACTCCCGCAGCACCTCCTGGCACCAGATGTCCAGGGCCTTGCCTTCCAGGCGGCCCCCGGCCAGGCGGTCGGCCAGGTCGTCCAGGTGGGCGGTCAGGCGGGTCAATTCTTCCCGCACATCCTGGCGCTCCGCCAGCACGCCGGCCTCGGCCAGAAGCCGTTCCGCAGGGAGCTGGCCAGCGAGACGGGCGTCCTCCAGGAGCTGCTCGATCCGCTGCCGGTACAGGGCCGGCAGTTCGGCGGCCTGGGCCTCCGCCCCGCTCTGGAGCCGGTCCCGCAGCGATCGCAGGCGGTGCAGCCCATCCTCGAAGAAGGGGCGGAGCCGGCCCGCCTCCGCCGCCCGGCCTTCGTTCCAGCGTTCGAGCAGCGCCTCGACCCCGGCCCGCACGGCGCCCTCCACGCGTTCCGCGAGGTTTGAGGCTGGGGCCAGCCAGGCCCCGGGCAGACGGAAGAAGGCCTCGGCCGTCAGGGGCGGGAGGTGCAGCCACTCCGCCTCCTCCTGCCAGCCCTTGGCCGCCGCCCGCAGGAGGGCCCGGTTCATCTGGGGCTCCAGCGACGGCTCGTCCTGGACCTCCACGGTGAGATCGAGCTTCCCCCGCTGGGCCACGGTGCGCACCTGGGCCCGGATGGCCGCCTCCAGCGGGAACAGGGCCGGGGGGAGGCGCAGGGACAGGTCCAGGGCCTTGTGGTTCACGCTGCGGAGCGTCAGCCGGAGCTGGCCCGCCTCCAGGGGGCGGACGACCTCGGCGAAGGCGGTCATGGATCGCATGGGGACTCCTGTCCCGATTGTGGGGTGGAGGTGCGCGGGAATACAATCGGGGAGGCTACCCGGAGTCAATCGATTGTCCCCGGTCACAGGGGAAACCCGTCACAATGGGAGAGCCCCCGGATTTCCGGTAAGGCGACCAGGAGGCCAGCATGGCCGATCCCCTCTTCTCCGCCGCCTCCCTGCCTGTACTTCAGGGCTGGCAGGCGCCGGGCGCGCTGGATTTGAATGGCGCCTTCCAGCGGGCCGAGGGATGGGCACTGGCCCGCATCGAGGCCTTCCCCGAGCCGGCGCGCCTGAAGGCCCGGCTGCACGAAATGTCGGCTTCCCTGCGTGGTGGCACCCGGCTGGGGCTGGATCTGCGGGGCCTGCGCGACGGCGCCGACCACGTCATGGCCGCGGCCCGCGAGGCCGGCGTGGCCTTCCTGCTGCACACGGCGGAGTTGCCGCCCTCCCTGTCCCTGCTCCGGCAGGCGAATCTCCCGCGGATCGTCGCGGTCCAGGACGCCCAGGAGGCCCAGGAGGCCCAGGCGGGGGGCGCCTCGGCCCTGTTGGCGGATGCGCTCCTGGTGCGCTCCCTTGGCACGCTTCACCTGCCCGTCCTGGCGACCGCCGAGGATGAGGCCGGGGCCCGTCGCGCCATGGAGGCCGGCGCCCGAGGCCTCCAGCCCCGCTCGCCCCTGCTCCTGGAAGCCGCGGCCTTGGAGTCCTTTCGCAGCCGGCTCAACCATGGCCTTGGCGCGGCGGACCAGGAACTGCTCCGGTGCGGTCCTTCGCCCCTGCCACGCCTCCGCATCCGCAACCTGGACCTGGCCTACCCCATTTTCCAGGGCGGCATGGGCATCGGCGTCTCGTGGGATGGCCTCGCCGGGGCCGTGGCCCGGGAAGGCTGCGTGGGCATCGTCTCCGCCATCGGGACCGGGTATCACGGAACCTCCGAGGCGCCGCTGCGCCTGGGACGACCGGATGGCACCGAGGCCCTGAATCCGCCCCGCACGCTCGAAGGCATCGTGCGCTCCGCCCGTCAGCGGGCCGGGGGCCGGGGTGCCATCGGCGTGAACATCCTCTGCGCCATCGAAGGCTACGAGTCCGCGGTGCGGGCCTCCGTGGCCGGCGGCGCCCAGCTCATCATCTCCGGCGCGGGGCTGCCCCTGGCGCTGCCCGAGTACGTGGGCGACGCCGATGTGGCCCTGGTGCCCATCGTGTCCTCCGCCCGGGCCCTGGGTGTCATCTGCAAGCATTGGCAGCGCCGGCACGGCCGGCTTCCAGACGCAGTGGTGCTGGAGGGCCCCGAGAGCGGCGGCCACCAGGGCTTCAGCGTGGAGGCCTGCGAGGATCCCGCGCACACCCTCGAAAACATCCTGCCTTCCGTCCTGGCGGAGCGGGACAAGTGGGGCGTCTTCCCGGTGATCGTGGCCGGGGGCGTATGGGACCGCGGCGACATCCTGCGCTTCCTGGCCATGGGCGCGGGCGGCGTGCAGATGGGCACCCGCTTCATCGGCACCTTCGAGTGCGATGCCCATCCGACCTTCAAGGACACCATCCTCCGGGCCCGGGCCGAGGACATCGGCCTGATGAAGTCCCCCGTGGGCATGCCCGCCCGCGGCGTGCGGACGGCCCTGCAGGCCCGCATCGAGGCCGGCACCGCGCCCCAGGTGCGCTGCGTGAGCCACTGCCTCCAGCCCTGCCACAACGGCAAGGGCGCCATGGAAGTGGGCTACTGCATCGCCGACCGCCTGGCGGACGCCTACCACGGCGACCAGGAGAACGGCCTGTTCTTCTCCGGCAGCAACGGTGGCCGCCTCAAGGAACTGCTCAGCGTCCACGACCTCATCGAGGAACTGACCCAGGATCCCGGCCTCCAGCGCCGCGGCGCCTGAGGGCCGATTCGGCTATTCCCGCCGTTCTGCCATGATCTCCAGCACCATGGGCGTGATCATCAGCGTGCGCGGATCTGCTGAAGCCTCGCGGAGGGCTGCGCGCACGGAGGCCACCCAGGCCCCGTCTACGCGGCCGAGTTCGCGCAGGCGCTGGAGGTTGATTTCCACGAACTCGGATGGCCACTTCCAGATGAAATCGGTGGGCGGGATGACGAAGACCTTGGGGGCGAGGTGCTTCACGGAGAGGCCCGCTTCCTCGAGCAGCATCGGCAGCGCCAGTGCCACGTCCGGCTCGCCGCCCGAGGCCCGCCAACTGGCCATGACCTCCGACACGAAGGACTCCAGGGGTGGGCAGGGGGGCGCCAGGCGCCAGGTTCGGTAGTCCAGGTACTCGTGGAAGATGGCTACGCCGCCGGGTTTCAGGGCCCGGGCCACCGACGCCACCAGGGTTGCGGGGGAGGACACGAAGGAGGCCACCCAGCGGCACCAAGCGGCGTCCATGCCGCTCACATTGAGGGGACCGGCCATCAAGTCCTGCTCATGGAACTGCACGTTTGACAGTCCGCGGGCGGCGCAAGACTCCCGCGCAAACTGCAGGAAATTGGCGGAACGCTCCACAGAGTGGACCTGGCCGGTGGGGCCCACGATTTCCGCCAAGTCCATCGTGGCGTAACCCGGCCCCGCGCCCACGTCCAAGACCCGCGAACCCCCGGTAATCCCAGCCTGGCGCCAGCATTCCAGCATGTGCGGGCGCCAGACCCGGTGCTGCAGCCCCAGCCGCTCGATCTCCTCCCGGTGGGTTCCGAGGACATAATCCCGATCCTGCCTGTCGTTCATGAAATCCTTTCGCCGAGAGAATCTATTCTAGATGGAGGATGCCTGGTCGAGACAATGGGTCGGCCAGCTCAGAGATCCTCATTCACGGCGTTCCGGAGCCAGGTCTTGCCCCGCAGCCGTTCGACGCTGATCTCGGGAAAGAGGTCGAGGGGGCTCTTGCCTTCGAGGCCCAGGCGGGGCACGGCGGCGGTGGCGAAACCCAGACGCGCGCCCTCCTGGAGGCGCAGGGGCAGTTGGGCCACGGGACGCACTTCGCCGGTGAGGCCCACCTCGCCCATGAAGAGGCATTTCTCGGCCAGGGTGCGGCCCGCCGCGCTGCTGGCAAGCGCCGCCACCACGGCGAGGTCGGCCGCGGGATCCTCGATTTCCAGGCCGCCGGCCACGTTCACGTAGACGTCCCGGTCATGGAGTTGCACGCCGCCCCGGCGTTCGATGACGGCGCAGAGCATGGCCAGTCGCTGCCCGTCCAGGCCCAGGGCCGTGCGGCGGGGGATGCCGAGGCCCGCGGGGGCCACGAGCGCCTGGATCTCCACGACCATGGGCCGCGTACCGCTGAGCACCACGGTGGCCGCGCAGCCTGGCCGGGGTTCCGCGTCCAGGAAGAAGGGGTTGCCCTCTGCGGGTATCAGCCCCTTCTCGGTCATCGCGAAGACGCCCAGCTCGAAGGCGGCGCCGAAGCGGTTCTTGAGGGCCCGCAGCAGCCGGTGGTGGTGATGCCGGTCCCCTTCGAAGGCCAGCACGGTGTCCACCAGATGCTCCAGCACCTTCGGGCCCGCCAGGCTGCCATCCTTGGTGACGTGGCCCACGAGCACCAGCGGCGTGCCGGTGGTCTTGGCCCAGCGGGTGAGCAGGGCGGCACAGCCGCGGACCTGGCTGACGCTGCCCGCGCTGCTCTCAAAATCCGGATCGAAGAGGGTCTGGATGCTGTCGACCAGGAGCAGGTCCGGCTTCATGCGCTCGGCCTCCTCCAGGATGCGTCGCACATCGGATTCGGCCAGCAGGTGGATGTCCGGGTTCTCCGCCCCGAGACGCTGGGCGCGCAGCTTGATCTGGCGCTCGCTCTCCTCGCCGCTGGCGTAGAGCACCGTGCCGGGGATCGCGGCGGCCCATTGGAGCAGCAGGGTGGACTTGCCGATGCCCGGCTCGCCGCCCAGGAGCACCACCATGCCCGGCACCACGCCGCCCCCCAAGACACGGTCGAGCTCGGCCAGGCCCGTGGGGGCCCGCTGGGCATCGGCCACGTCCACATCCGGCAGGGCCACGGGGCCCGCGTAGTGGCTCTGCGAAAAGGTGGAGCCGGCCCGTTGGAGGTCGCGTTTCAGGCTGCCGCGGATCTCCTGGATGCTGTCCCAGGCGCCGCAGGCCGTGCACTTGCCGAGCGCCTTGGGATGGCGCGCCCCGCAGGCCGTGCATTCGAAGAGGGGGGAGGCCTTGGCCAAGGCTACCGGCCTTCCACGGCACGCCGGATGAAGGCCACGACGTCATCGGTGTTGGTGCCGGGCTGGAAGATCTCCCGGATGCCGATGGCCTTCAGCGCGGGCAGGTCGCCGTCGGGGATGATGCCGCCGGCAAAGACCAGCACATCGTCCGCGCCCTGTTCCTTCAGGAGGCGCATCACCTCGGGGAAGATCTGGTTGTGGGCGCCGCTGAGGATGCTGAGGCCCAGCACCTGGGCGTCCTCCTGCACCACGGCCGCGGCGATCTGCTGGGGCGTCTGGCGAAGGCCCGTGTACACCACTTCCATGCCCGCATCGCGGAGGGCCCGGGCCACCACCTTGGCACCGCGATCGTGACCGTCCAGGCCGGGCTTGGCGATGACCACGCGAATGGGGGCTTGGCTCATGGGCGACTCCGGCGTTACCTACCAGCCTTCAGTCTGCCTCAGGGCCTCGTAAAGGCCAATGGCTGCGGCCTGGGCCAGGTTCAGGCTGCGGTGGAACTCGCCCAGCATGGGAATGCGCACCAGCTGCTCAGGGTGGGCCTGGAGGAGGGCCTCGGGCAGGCCCTGGGTCTCCCGTCCGAAGACCAGGCCATCGCCGTACTCCCAGCGAACCTGGGTGTGCCGGCGCTCGCCTTTGGTGCTGAAGAACCACAGGCGCTTCGCGGGGTTTCGGGTCAGGAAATCCTGCCAGTCGTCGTAATGGGTGGGCGCCAGTTTCTCCCAGTAGTCCAGGCCCGCCCGGCGCAGGTAGTAGTCGGTCACTTCGAAGCCCAGCGGATGAATGAGGTGGAGCTTGGCGCCATTGTTCACGCAGAGGCGGCCGATGCTTCCGGTATTCTGCGGAATCTCCGGATTGTGCAAGATGATATGGAACAAGGGAGGACCCCGATGAGCGAATGCCTGTTTTGCCGGATCGTGGCGAAGGAGATCCCCGCCACGGTGGTTTACGAGGACGACGCCATTCTGGCATTCAAGGACATCTTCCCCCAGGCGCCGGTCCACCTGCTCATCATCCCGAAGGTGCATTGCGTCGGCCTTTGCGACATGACGCCGGAGATCGCCACGGCCGTGGGGCGGGTCCCCGAGGTCGCGATCCGACTCGCCCGCGAAGCCGGAGTCGTGGAGAGCGGCTGGCGGCTGCTCACGAACTGCGGCCCCGATTCGGGCCAGTCCGTGTTTCACCTGCACTTCCACCTGCTGGGCGGCAAGTCCCTGGGGGGCAAGCTCTGCCAGTGACCTGCCCGGGGCTGTGACCGGCTTCCGGAACGAGGTCGAACGGCTGGTTGGAGGCTGGTGTCACAGGGATGGCCGCCAGGGGATGGCCAGGCCTTGCCGTAGGCCATGGAGCGGCCAGTCTTCGGGACTGGCCCGAGGCCCCATGAACAATGACACCTAAACATTGTAATCAATAGTAATGGTGTGGCACGGCCATCGAAACATGGCGCGCGTGCACCCCTCGGGCCTTGGAGCGGAGCGCAGCGGCATTTCGTTCGTGTACCCGAAGTTGCGCCTGTTTTTCGCTTTTCTTTTGGCTTGTGGCCTTCAGCTATCTTTCTAGACTTTGAAGTGGCTCCTAGTGGAAAAAAGTGGACTGAAATGGATCAAGGTGGTCCATCCCTCACCGCTGATTTCTTCCGGGTGACTGGTTGAAAGGCGATGCTAGTGTTGCGACTCCGCGGTAACTCACCGGCCACGGTGGATGAGAAGGGACGCCTGAAGCTTCCCTCCTCCTTCAAGGCCGAGCTTGAGACCTTCGCCCAGGGCGAGGGGGGCGGAGCCCTGCGGCACTACCTGACCTCCCTGGACGGTCGTTCGGCCCGCCTCTATCCCCTGGCGATCTGGGAGGCCATCGAGGCCCGCCTGGCCGCCCTGCCCGCCACCAACCCCGCCAAGCGGCGCTTCCTGGAAGTCACCGCCTACTACGGCAGCGAGGTGGAGCCGGACGCCCAGGGGCGATTCGTCATTCCGCCTATCCTGCGCGAAGCCGCCCAGCTCACGGGCGAGGTCGCCCTGCTTGGCCAGATGGATCATCTTGCCCTGTGGAACAAGGCCGGCTTCGAGCGCCGCATGGCGGCGGAGCCCCTCAGCACTGAGGATCTGGCCCAGCTCGCGGATCTGGGGATATGAGCGTGGCGACGCCGGCTCCCCTCCATGTTCCCGTCCTCCTCCAGGAGGTGCTGGACAACCTGCCGCTGCCCCCGGCGGCGCGGATCCTGGACCTCACCTTGGGGTTGGGCGGCCATGCGGAGGCCCTGCTGGCCCACTGCGACCCGGATAGCCGCTACCTGGGCGTGGACCGCGATCCTCAGGCCCGGGGGCTCGCCCTGGAGCGGCTGGGCTCCGACCCCAGGCTCACGGTCCTGGCCTGCGCCTACGAGGAACTCTGGGAAGACGCGGCCTTCCAGGCCTGGACCGGCGTTTACGCCCAGGAGGGCTTCGACGCCATCCTGGCGGACCTGGGCGTGTCCACCCTCCAGCTCCGGAGCCCCCAGCGGGGCTTCAGCTTCCGGGATGAAGGGCCCCTGGACATGCGCATGGATACGGAGCACGGCCTCACGGCCCTGGACTGGATTGCCGAGCAGACGGACGAGAGCCTGGCCGATGCCCTCTACCAGTACGGCGAGGAACGGGCCTCCCGTCCCATCGCCCGGGCCATCCTGCGGGCCCTCCACGAGGGGCGCCTGGCCACCACCCGGCACCTGGCCGAGGCCGTCTATACCGTGATCCCCCGAGAGGCCGCCAAGCGGAAGGGCCTGAGCGATCCCGCCACCCGCACCTTCCAGGCTGTGCGCATCGCCGTCAATGGGGAGCTTGAGCGCCTGGCTGCGGCCCTCGAATCCGCCGTGAAGGCCCTCCGCCCCGGGGGCCGCCTTGCTGTGATCAGCTTCCACAGCCTGGAGGACCGCATCGTCAAGCAGACCTTGCGGCGCCTTGCGGGCATCTACGACGGCCCGGGTCGCCTGGCGCCCGTGACCCTGCCCAAACACCTGCGCCTCCTCCATCCCGGCGGCATCGTCCCCGGCGAGGCCGAGGCGGCCGCCAATCCCCCCTCCCGCTCCGCTCGCCTGCGTCTGGCCGAGCGGCTCCCCTGACCGAGGTTTTCCCATGGCCGTTCCCATCCAGACCCGTTCGGCGCCTACCCGCAGGGTGGAGAGCGAGGGCATCCTCCGCATGCTGCTGCTGGTGCTGGCCCTGGCCATGCCCCTGATGACCATGGCCTACCTCAAGATCCAGAGCACCCGCCTGGGCTATGCCATGGGCGATCTGAAGGAGCGCATCCACAAGGAGGAGGAGGTCCAGCGGAAGCTGCTCCTGGAGCGCAGCCGCTACCAGCGGGATGAGGCGGTCCAGGTCTATGCCGAGAAGGCCGGACTGCAACCCCGAAAGCAGAGCCACCTGATCCGCCGCTCCTTCACGGCCGCGGACCAGCAGCTGGCCAGGCTGCGCCCCGTCTCGTCGGACACCTTCTAGCCGGGCGCCGCAGGTCCGGGCCGGATCGCCTATCCTGGCGGTGGGCGGCCTCCGGGCCGTGATGTTCCTTTCTCCTTCCGCTTCCGGCCCCCTCCGTGTCCCTCCCCTTCACCACCCAGCCCCGCGTCACCCGTCGCCTGCTCGGCCGGCAGGAGGCCGAGGATCTTCTGGGCGCCCGGCTGCCCTGGCTGCTGGGCGCCATGCTCCTCTGGGCCCTGGCGATCCTGCTCCGGCTGTTCTGGCTCCAGGTGGTGGAGCACACCCGCTACCGGCTTCGGGCCGAACAGCAGCACACCACGATCGTACCCATCCCTCCCATCCGGGGCGAGCTGCGGGACCGGCGCGGCGAGCCCCTGGCCATCTCGATCAAGGTGGAGAGCCTCTTCGCGGATCCGCGGGTGTTCTACCCTGACTACAAGGCGGGGAAGGGCGAGGATCGGCCCTGGGGCCAGCCGGATCGGAAGGCGGCGGCCCAGGTTGCGGCCAAGCTCGCGCCGATCCTGGAACAGCCGAAGGCGATGCTCCTGGAGAAGCTGCTTCGCAGGAAGCCCTTCGTCTACCTGGAACGCCACCTGGCCCCGGCCAAGACGGATGCCATCCGGGCCATGGACCTGGATGGCATCGAGTTCCAGCCCGAGAGCCGGCGGTACTATCCCCGGGGCAGCCTGGCGGCCCAGATCCTGGGTTTCACGAACATCGATGGCATCGGTCAGCTGGGCATCGAGCAGACCTACGATAAGCAGCTGGCCGGCATGAAAGGTGAGCTCATCGCCCCCCGGGACGCCCATGGGAAGCTGCTCATCCTGCAGGAGAACTACAGCAAGATCCCCGTGAATGGGGCCTCCCTGCAGCTCAGCATCGACGCCACCATCCAGCACATCGTCGAGGATGCGCTGGCGGAGGGTGTCCGACTGTCCCATCCGAAGACGGCCTATGCCGTGGTGGTGGATCCTCAGACCGGGGAGATCCTGGCCCTGGCGGGAACCCCGACCTTCGATCCGAACCACATCCTCCCGAAGAAGTTCATGAACCGCCCGGAGTCCGAGCTGTCCGCCGCGGAACGAGACGAACTCCACCACGACCTGGATCTGCAGAAGGAGGCCCGCAAGGTCCACCCGGTGGAGGATGTCTACGAACCGGGCTCCACCATGAAGATCTTCACGGTGGCCTCGGCCCTGGAAGAGCGCAAGGTCCACCTGGGCGAACTCATCAATTGCGAGGAGGGCCGGTGGAAGTACAACCCCAAGATCCCGCCCATCACCGATACGCACCGGCACGGCCTGTTAACCATGGAACAGATCCTCTGGCAGAGTTCGAACATCGGGGCCGCCAAGATCGGCATCCGGATGGATCCCGCCGTGCGGTACCAGTACTTGCGCAAGTTCGGGTTCGGCGATGTGACGGGCCTCAACATGCCCGGAGAAAGCGCGGGCAGGCTCATCGCCCCGGACCGCTGGACCGTGCCCACCCAGTACACGCTCTCCTACGGGTACGGGCTCAGCGTCACCCCGCTCCAGATCCTCATGGCCGGCTGCGCCCTGGCCAATGGCGGCAAGCTGATGCAGCCCATCCTGGTGGAGCGCATCTACAACGATCGGGGGCTCCTGCTGAAGGAGTTCAAGCCCACGGTGCGGGCCCAGGTGGTCAGCGAGGAGACCGCCAACATGATGAAGGAGGTGCTCAAGGGGGTCATCACCCAGGGCACCGGCAAGATGGCCAAGCTGGACAACGGCGTGGAGGCCTTCGGCAAGACCGGCACCAGCCGCAAGCTCATCAACGGACAGTACGACCTGCATCGCCACTACGCTTCCTTCATGGGGTTCTTTCCGGCGGACAAGCCCCAGTACGGCGTGCTGGTCATGCTGGATGATCCCGCCGGGGACACGACCGGCGGTGATGTGGCGGCGCCCCTCTTCAAGCGCATCGGCGATGAGATCATGCGCTACCGGGAGACCACACCGGATCCTGACCGGCAGGCCGATCTCAAGCTCTCCCTGCGCGACTGGCCCGTGAGTGAGACGGACGAGGCGGCGGTGCATGTAGAGCGCGGGAAGGTGCCGGATCTTGCCGGGCTCAGCCTGAAGGCCGCCATTCAGCGCGTGGTCCTGGTGGGGGGCGTGCCGAAGGTGGAGGCCGCGCCGGGCGTGACGGCGGTGAAGGTGGTGGGCCAGAGTCCCGATCCGGGGACAGCCCTTGAGGCCGGATCGGTGGTGAAGATCAAGGCGGGGAACCCATGAAGGTGGATGCACTCATTGAGGGATTGGCCCGGCGGCGGTCGGGACCGGATCGTGAGGTGGAGGATCTGACCTCCGACAGCCGGGAAATCCAGCCGGGCTGGGCCTTCGTGGCCCTGAAGGGCGAACAGGCCAATGGGGCCGCCTTCGTGCCCCAGGCGCTGGTCCGAGGCGCCTGTGCCGTCATGGCTGCCACTGATGTGGACACGCCAGAGGCCATCGCCAGTTGCACCTTCACCGGCGATCCGCGAAGGGGGATGGCGGAGCTGGCCCGGCGGCTGCACGGCGCTCCCGACGAGCGGCTGGCCCTCATCGGCGTCACGGGGACCAACGGCAAGACCACCACCACCACGCTCATCCGCCAGCTCCTTCGGGGCGCGGGCCTCGGCTGCGGTCTGGTGGGCACGGTGCTGAACGCGGCGGGGGACCGGGAAGAGGAAGCGGTCCGCACCACCCCCGAGAGCCCCGCCTTCTACCGCTGGCTGCGGCGTTCCGTGGACGCGGGCGACCGGGCCGCCGCTGTGGAGGTCAGCAGCCACGCCCTGTGCCTGGGTCGGGTGCATGCGGCCCGCTTCCGGGTGGGTGTCCTCACCAACCTCACCCAGGATCACCTGGATTACCACGGGACGATGGAGGCCTATTTCGAAGCGAAGTGCCGGCTCATCGCCCAGTGCGACCGGTTCCTTGTGAACGTGGACGATCCCTGGGGGCGCCGGCTGCTGGAGCAGGCGGACCACGCGACCTACGCCGTGGACCGGCCGGCCACCTACCAGGCGTCCGAGCTGGAATTGGGACCTACGGGCACGCGGTTCATGCTGCGCACGCCCACCGGGAGCTGGTCCGTGGCGAGCCCCCTCCTGGGCCGGTTCAACGTGTACAACCTGCTGGCCGCCCTGGCGGCCTGCGCCGAGGCGGGCTTCGACCTGGACCGGCTGGTGGCCGCGGTGCCCGGGGTCGTGGGCGCGCCGGGGCGCCTGGAGCGGGTGGACTGCGGCCAGCCCTTCGGCGTGATGGTGGACTATGCCCATACGCCCGACGCCCTGGAGAAGCTGCTGACGGAAGGCCGGCGCCTGCTCCCGCCGGGCGGGCGACTCCATGTGCTCTTCGGCTGCGGGGGGGACCGGGACCGCACCAAGCGACCCCTGATGGCCGCGGCCGTGGCCGCCGGGGCGGACGTGCTCTGGCATACCAGCGACAACCCCCGCACCGAGGACCCTGAACAGATCCTGGACGACGCCGCGCCGGGCATTCCCGAGGCGATCCGGCAGGACAGCAGCCGGTACCATCGTCTGGCGGACCGGCGCGAGTCCGTGCGACGGGCCCTGGCCGACTGTCGTCCCGGCGACCTGCTCCTGCTGGCGGGGAAGGGCCACGAGCCCTACCAGGAGATCCACGGCGTGAAGCACCCCTACAGCGACCGGAGCGCCGTCGAGGCGATCCTCGGAGCGCAGCCATGAGTCCCCTCTGGTCCCTGTTCCAGGCTGCCTCCCAGGTGGGCGGCGAGATCCTCGGCGAGGGCGCCGTGGTCCCCACCAGCCTCAGCCTGGACACGCGCACCCTGGAACCCGGCGCCTGCTTCGTGGCCCTCCGGGCGGACCGCGATGGTCACGCCTTCTGCGCGCTGGCGGCGGCCAAGGGGGCGGTGGCCCTGCTGGTGGACGATCCCCAGGACGTGGACCTGCCGCAGTTCGTGGTGCCCGACACGCTGGTGGCGCTGCAGCGCTGGGGCCAGACCCGCCTGGCGGCCGTGCGGCCGAAGGCCGTGTTCGGCGTCACCGGCAGCGTCGGCAAGACCAGCACCAAGGAACTGCTCGCCGCCGCCACCGGCGGCTGGAAGACGCCCGGCAACCGGAACAACACCCTGGGCCTGCCCGAGGCGCTGGCCACGCTGCCCGAGGGCCTGGGGGCCGCGGTGCTGGAGATGGGCATGAGCACGCCCGGTGAGATCCGCCGCTTGACGGAAATCGCGCCCCTGGATTTCGGCATCATCACCGTGATTGGCACCGCGCATCTGGAGAATTTCGCGAGCCCGCAGGGCATCGCCGCGGCCAAGGGCGAACTGGTGGCGGGCCTTTGCAGGGGCGGCGCCTGGGCGTTCCTGGCTGCGGATGGCTGGTGCCGCTGGGTGGCGGAGCAGCCCTGGGCGAGGCACACGGAGCCTCTGCCCGTGGGCGAGGGCGAGGCCTTCGGCTGGGAGGCGGTCGAGTCCCTGGGCGCCGCCGGGGAGCGGTTTCGGCTCCGCACCTCGGCGGGCACCCTGCCTGTCGAGCTGCGCCTGCGGGGCCTGCACCAGGTGCGGAACGCGACCCTGGCGGGGGCCATCGCGGTGAGGGCGGGGTTCGACCTGGCGGCTGTGGCGGCGGGCCTGGGGGCCGTGGAGCCCGAGGCGGGACGCGGGCGGCTGCACCTCCTGGCCGGTGGCGGGCGCCTGCTGGATGAGACCTACAACGCCAGCCCGGACTCGATCCTCGCCTGTGCGGCGGCGCTATTGGACCTCCCGGGAGGCGAGGCCGTGGCGGTGCTCGGTTCCATGCGGGAACTGGGCCCGGAGGCCGCCCGCATTCACCAGGAGACGGGCCGGGCCCTCCGGAACCTGGGATTGTCGCGCCTCTGGGCCTTCGGTGACTTTGCCCGGGACTATGCGGAGGGCTTCGGATCCGGGGCGGTGGCCTGTCCGGATTTCGAGGCCCTGCGCGACGATGCGGCTGGGCTCTCCGCGATCCCTACCGGAGCCCGTATCCTGGTGAAGGGCAGTCGGTTCTGGCGCGCTGAGCGCGCCGTGGACTGGCTCCTCGCCCACTGACACTCCAGAACTCAGAACCCGGACCCCCCATGATTCCCTGGCTTCTCTATCCCTTCCATGATGTGGTGCCCGGCTTTTCGGTCTTCCGCTACATCACGTTCCGGGCGGCCATGGCCGCGGCCACGGCCATGGTGCTGAGCCTGCTGTTGGGGCCCTTCGTCATCCGCACCCTGACGGCCCTCAAGATGGGGCAGCACATCCGCGGTGTGGGCCCGGAACACCACCAGAGCAAGGCCGGGACGCCCACCATGGGCGGCATCCTCATCCTGCTGGTCATCACCGTGTCCACGCTCCTCTGGTGCGAACTCAGCAGCGGCGCCATCTGGGTGGTCCTCATCGCCCTGCTCGGCTTCGGTCTGGTGGGCGCCTTCGACGACGCGAAGAAGTTGATGAAGAAGCAGAACCTCGGGCTTACGAGCTGGCAGAAGATGCTCCTCCTCACGGCCATCTCCCTGCTGGTGGCCTGGCTCATCCTGCACTTTGGCCTGCGCGGGACTGCCACCAGCAAGCTGTCCGTGCCCTTCTTCAAGCGCTTCACGCCGGATGTGGGTATCTTCCTGATCCCCTGGATCTGGCTGGTGATGGTGGGGACCAGCAACGCGGTGAACCTTACGGACGGGCTGGATGGGCTGGCCGCTGGCGGCACCCTCATCGTGTCCCTTACCTACGCCATCCTGGCCTATGCTGTCGGCCACGTGAAGATCGCCGCCTATCTGGCGGTGCCGCACGTGCCCGGGGGCGCCGAGCTGTCCGTGTTCATGGGCGCCATGGCGGGGGCCTGCCTGGGCTTCCTCTGGTACAACGCCCATCCGGCCGAGGTGTTCATGGGCGATACCGGCTCCCTGGGCCTGGGCGGGGCCCTGGGCACCGTGGCGGTGATCATCAAGCAGGAGGTCCTGCTGGTCATCGCCGGGGGGCTCTTCGTGCTGGAGGCCGTCAGCGTGATCCTCCAGGTGGGCAGCTACAAGCTCCGTGGCGGCAAGCGCATCTTCCGCATGGCCCCCTTCCATCACCACATGGAACTGGGCGGCCTGCAGGAGACGAAGGTCGTCATCCGCCTCTGGATCACCGCCATCGTCTGTTCGATCCTGGCGCTCAGTTCGCTGAAGCTTCGCTAGCCGGCCCCGGCGCCAGCGGTCTGGGCGCGGTGGGCCAGGGCTGGCCGAGAATGAAGCCCTGGCCCCAGGGCACGTCGGCGTCCATGACGGCCTCCAGCTCCTCCAGTGTCTCGATGCCCTCGGCGATGAAGCCGATGCGCATCCGCTGGGCGAAATGGGACAGGGCATTGAGGAGCGCGGCCTGGTAGGGCCTGCGATGGACCTGCTCCACGAGGCTGCGGTCGGCCTTGATGAAGTCCGGCGCCAGGCGGGCCATGTGGCTGAGGCTGGCCACCCCGGCACCCAGGTCATCCACCGCGACCCGGAGGCCGGAGCTGCGAAGGAGGGTGGCGTAGGCGCGCAGGGCATCGGGATCGTGGACCCGCTGGGCCTCCGTGAATTCCATCACCACCAGCTCGGGCGGGAAGGGCAGGGCCTCCAGCCAGCGGGGCAGGGCCTCCCAGAAGGCCGCAGCCTCCAGGCTCACGGGCTCCAGGTTCACGAAGTGCAAGTGGCTGTCCGAGCCGGTTTGGGCCAGGGTCCTGAAGGTCTCCTCCAGGAAACGCAGGTCCAGGGTCAGTCGGTCGGCGAGGGTGAGATCGGGGGCCTGGAGGATGGGGCCCACGGGATGCGCCATGCCCCGTCCATCCAGGTGCCGGGCCAGATATTCCTTGGCCATGAGGCGGTTGTCCCGGAGCCGGTACATGGGCTGGACGTGCGAGACGATCTGGCTCTCGCCGCTCAGCAGACGATTAAGGATGCCCTTCGGCATGCACACTCCGAAATACGGGGCCGCAGCCAGTGTATCCCTTCGGCGGAACTCCGGCGGCGAAGCAGCTAGGCTGGAAGCGGAGGGCGCATGAGGACCGTGGTGATGGGTGCGGGGCGTTCAGGCCTGGCGGCGGCCCGCTTTCTGGCTGGGCAGGGGCGCGACGTGGTGTTGACGGACATCCGTCCCGATCCCAGGCGTGAGCTGGAAGGGGTCCTGGCCAAGGCCGGGATTCCCGGCGTGTGGGGCAGCCATCCCCTCGCCTTGCTGGAGGGCTGCGCCGAGCTGGTGATCAGCCCAGGCATCCCGCGAACGGCGCCCTTCGTGGCCGCGGCGCTGGATCGCGGCATTCCTGTCATCGGGGAGGTGGAACTGGCGCACCGGGTCCTGCGTGCGCGTGGGGACGGCAGCCGCGTGCTGGCGGTCACCGGCACCAACGGCAAGAGCACCACCACCGACCTGACCGCCCACCTCCTGCGGGCCGCCGGACGTGCGGCGACGGCCTGCGGCAACCTGGGCACGCCCTTCCTCGAAGCGGTCGCCGGTGGCGGACCGGGGACGGTCTACGTCGTGGAGTTGAGCAGCTACCAGCTGGAATCCCTGGACGCCTTCCACGCGGAAGGGGCGGCTTTCCTGAATCTCACGCCCGATCACCTGGCGCGGCATGGTGATCTGGAAGGCTACCGCCGCACCAAACTCCGGATCTTCGCGCGGCAGGCCGAGCGCGATCTCCGCGTGGTGCCCGCCGCCCACCCCGAGTGGTGGCAGGACGCACCCGGCATGGCGCGGATCGCACGGTTCGGCTGGTCCCCCTGCGAGGCCTGGTGCGATGGAGAAGGCCTGCTGCGGCTGGGGGACGAACCCCTCCTCCATCGCCGCGATCTGATGATTCCCGGGGATCACAACGTGGAGAACGCCCTGGCGGCGGCCCTGCTGGCCCGCCATGGCGGCGCATCGCTGGAGGCCCTCCGCGCGGGACTCCGCACCTATCCGGGCCTGGCCCACCGCATCGCTTTCTGTGGCGAGAAGGGCGGCGTGCGGGCCTACAACGATTCCAAGGGCACCAACGTGGACGCCACCCTCACGGCCATCAAGGCCCTTCCAGGTCCGCTGGTGCTGCTGCTCGGCGGAACCGACAAGGGCGCCAGCTACGAGCCGCTCCGCCCAGTCCTGGCGGGCAAGCTGCGGCGCCTGATCTTCCTGGGCGAAGCCATGCCGCAGCTCATGCGCGATCTCGGCGACCTGCCCCACGACCTGGTTCCCGCCTTCGACGACGCAGTCCGGGCCGCCCTGGCCCTCGCGCAGCCGGGCGACCAGGTGCTGCTCAGCCCCGCTTGCGCGAGCTTCGACCAGTTCAACAACTTCGAGGAACGCGGCGAGCGCTTCGAGACGCTGGTGCGGGATTGGACGGAAGCCTGACCTCGATTTCCCGGGAGTTGCCATGCGTCCCCGAGGAGGCGCCGGAGCGCCTCCTCGGGGGATTGGCAACCTTCTTCCAGGCCCTCATACTAAGTTGCGTTCAATGAAATAGAAGTGATCCAACTGAACCCGGCAAACGACTGGGTTCGTGCATGGTCGGCCTCCAGGCCTCGCAGTCCCTGGCAGAGGGTGCGCTCGACCGCCCTCAT
>JAJZQW010000069.1 GCA_021802985.1 Acidobacteriota bacterium
GACGGTGCTGGACGTATCGGAGTATGCCTCCCGGGTGGCCTCCGGCAGCACGGAGCTGGCGGCCTCGGCGGAGCAGATGTCCCAGGCCGTGGCCGAGATCGCCCGCGTGAGCGAAGACCTCAAGACCGCCGGGGAACGGGTCTCCGAGGCCATGCGGGGCCTTGGATCCAACGCGGACCTGGTGGCCACCCGCACCCAGGAAGCGGAAACCCGCAGCCAGGATGTCGTGCAGGAGACGGACCGCAGCGCCGAGGCGGGCCAGGGCACGGCCCGGGGCATGTCGGACATCCAGCAGGTCACCAGTCAGATCGTGAAGGCGGTGTCCGTGATCCAGGAGATCGCCCGCCAGACCAACCTGCTCTCCCTCAATGCCGCCATCGAAGCCGCCAAGGCCGGCCAGCAGGGCAAGGGCTTCGCCGTGGTGGCCGAGGAGGTCCGCAAGCTGGCGGAGCGCTCTGGCACCGCGGCCCGGGAGATCGAGGCCCTCATCCTGCGCACCCAGGAGGTCGTCTCCGGAGGGGTCGAGAGCGTGGACACCACCCTCGCCAGTCTGGAGGCCATCCGTGAGCGCATCGGCGGCATGGCCCACAGCATCACCGACATCGGCGGACTCTCCCGCCAGCAGGCCGCCACGGGTCAGCAGGTGGCCGAGATGATGGCCCAGACCACCGGCCGCCTGGCCCAGAACGCCTCTGCCACCCACGAGCTGGCCTCCACCGTCCACGAGATCGCCAAGACCTCCGAGGAACTGGCCCAGGTGGCCGAGGGCCTTCGCGCCGTGGTGGAGGGGTTCAAGCTGTAGGGCTGTAACCCGCGCCGGTCCTGCGGCATCCTCTGGAGCGTGCCCTTGCACCTCCGGGGATCCCCATGCGCAAGCCCCTCCTCCTCCTGGGACTGCTCTCCGTCGGCGTCATCGCGGCCTGGTGCGGCCGGGCCTTGGCGCCCGCCGCCCTGCCGCGGGCCGTGGATCCGCGCGGCCCCCTGTACGACTGGGAGAAAGTCTCCATCCAGCGCTTCAAGGAGGCCGCTCCCAGCGTCGTCTACATCACCACCACGGAGGAGCGGGCCCGGGACCCCTTCGGCTTCGACGTGGTGGAGACCCCCGCCGGCGCCGGCACGGGCTTCATCTGGGACGCCCAGGGCCACGTGGTCACCAACTTCCACGTGATCCAGGGTGCCGCCCGCGCCTTCATCACCCTGGCGGACGGCAGCCAGCACGAGGCCACCTACGTGGGTGGGGCGCCGGACAAGGACCTGGCCGTGCTGCAGATCCTCAAGCCGCCCGCGAAGCTGCGCCCCATCCCCATCGGCACCAGCGCGGACCTGCAGGTGGGCCAGTCCGTGCTGGCCATCGGCAACCCCTTCGGGCTGGACGCGACCTTGACCACCGGCGTCATCTCGGCCCTGGGGCGCGAGATCCAGAGCGTGACACAGCGGCGGATTCCCGGCGTCATCCAGACCGATGCCGCCATCAATCCCGGCAACAGCGGCGGCCCCCTGCTGGACAGCGCGGGCCGCCTCGTCGGCGTCAACACCGCCATCCAGAGCCCCAGCGGCGCCAGCGCCGGCATCGGCTTCGCCATGCCCGTGGACATCGTCAACCGGGTGGTGCCCCAGCTCATCGCCCGGGGACGCCTCGAACGCCCGGACCTGGGCTTCGAGCCGGTCTCGCCCCGTATGGTGGCGCGCGCCTTCGGCCCCCAGAAGGGCGTGATGGTGGGGAAGGTCTACCGCAGTGGTGCCGCGGCGCAGGCCGGTCTCCAGGGCGTGGGCATGGATGGCCGCCGCGTCTACGCCGGCGACCTCATCCAGGCCGTCAACGGCAAACCCGTGGCGGACTGGGACGCCCTCCTCGACGCCGTCGAGGCGCTGCCCTTGGGCAGCACCACCGAACTGGACATCCAGCGCCGCGGTCAGCGGCTCCGCCTGCCGATCCGGGTGGAGGCTGGGCGGGACTGATCAGCCCTGGATCCACACCGGCTCAAGCCCCAACAGCTTCGTCACGGCCTCCCGCCCCCGGGGCCCGGGATCCACGGTGAAATCGTTCACCCAGGCATTCACGTAGCGGCCAATCATGGCGCGGTCCATGCCACGACCAAAGGACTGGCTGTAATCCACGCTCTCCCAGTGCCGGGCGCAGGCCAGCTCGACGCTCTTCCGCATGAGGATGGCGAAGCGCTGCTTCACCTCTGCGGGGAGGTCCTTCCGGATGGCGTTGCCCCCCATGGGCAGGGGCAGGTCATAGGCCCGCTTCCACCAGGCGCCCAGATCCGCCACCAGTTGCAGGCCCGCGTCCTGGTACATGAGCTGACTCTCGTGGATGAGCAGGCCCGCCTCGAAGCGCCCCGCCGCCACGGCGGGCATGATCTCGTCGAAGGGCAGCAGCTCCACCCGGGGCTCGAAGCCCAGCTCCGCGCACCACTTCCGCATGGAGAGGTAGGCGCTCGTCCGCTTGCCCGGAATGGCCAGGGTCACCTCCTTCAGGGCTGCGGGAGTCAGGGGCAGGCGGCTCACCACCAGGGGCCCCGTGCCTTCCTGGATGCTCGAACCCGCCGTCAGCAGATCGTACTGGTCCCTCACTTCCGGATAGGCCCCGAAGCTGATGGCGGTCACGTCGTAGCGGCCCTCGAGGGCCTCGGCATTGAGCCGCTCAATGTCCTTGCGGATGAAGGCGATCTCGAAGCCCTCCGGATCCAGCCACCCCAGGGCCAGGGGCGCCATCATGTAGGCGTCGTCGGAATCCGGACTGTGGGCGATGGTGAATGGCATGGCGGACCTCCCCTCCAGTTCAGCACAAAACCGGACGGGAAAGGATTTTGGAGCACCGATACCCACCGATCAAACGCTGCTGGGCACACCGTAGGCGAGGACATAACGATCTCCTCAGCCGGACAGAGCTTGTGGTCCTTGCGGCACCGGATGAAGGTGGGAGGCCCGACGAACGATGGCCGCCGCCGGTGATATCAATGCGGACAAGCAAGCGCCCCAATCTCCTCAAACTGAATGAGGATGGCCTTCAAATTGGTCAAATCAATTCATTCCTCGAAACGGTTATTTATCTAAAATATTGATTAATAATATATTTATATTATGGCGCGAAAACTGCTCCTTGTGGGTTCACCTGCTTGACGCCCCGCCGCCGGCGGATGTCGGACCCGTGAATCTGATTTCAGCAACCGCGATGGTACGGCCTATTCCCTGGCTAGCCATTCCTTGTCTTGGCCACCTTGGGGCGTCCTGCCCTCGCATCTCGGCGCCTCCAGTGCACCGTTTCAGGAGTTTCTATGCGCATTCCTCTTGCCGTCTTGGCGTTGATCTTGTCTACAGGGGCCCTGGTGGCCTCAGACAACCAGGACGATTTCCGATGGATGCAGATTCAAGGCGGTATCACCGACCATCGCACGAAGAATCCTGACCATCAGCAACCCGCCATCGGCTTTGGCGTAGGCACTTGGCTCAATGGCAACCTGGGCCTCGAAGCTTCCGGTCTGGGCACTTACGTCAACTACGGCTACGGGAAGTCCAAGGAAGCCCACGCCACCGCTTCCATGCTTATCAACCCATTCCACACGCCCCAGACCATCCGTCCCTTTTTGCGACTCGGCCTTGGCCTCACCACCATCGGTTCCCCCGTGTCGGGTACCGCTTCCCACACCACTCATCTAAGCGGCGTGGTGGTGTGGGAGTCCAAATTCTCCTCGGCGATCAGATGTTCGCCAGCCTTGAAGGGCGCCTCGTCCAGATCGAATCCCAAGTCAGTCGCAAAGAGGGCCAAGCCTTGGTCGGAATCGGTTTGCGTTGGGGCAAGAAAGCGCGCGTCGTCGTTGTAGAGGCGCCCGCCCCTCCCCCCGTGATCGAGGAAGCGCCTGTGCCTCCCCCCCAGGTTGTCGTGGTACCTGCCCCCGCCCCCCCTCCCGTGGTGATTTATGCCCCCACGCCTGCGCCTGTGGTCGTGCCCCGGAAGATCGTACTGGACGAGGCCACCCTTCACTTCGCCAACGGCAAGGCCATTCTCAGCCCCGAAGGCCGGGATGCAGTGAACAAGGTCGCCAGCGACCTGAAGGGAATCAACGCCCCCTACCAAGTCGTCGTCAAGGGCCACACCTCCAAGGTGGGCAAGGCCGCCTTCAACCTCCAGTTGAGCAAACAACGCGCCGAGGCCGTGGCCAGGGTCCTCGTGGAAGCGGGCATCCCCGCCGAGGACATTCGCTCCGAAGGCCTCGGGTTCTCCCAGCCTCGGGTGAAGGAAGTGACGAAGGCTGACCAGGCGATCAATCGCCGGGTCGAAATCGAGATCAGGACCAAAGCCGAGAATGTCGTTCTCCGAGGCAAGCAGACCGCCACCGTGGAGTAGGCCTTCTCTTTCGAGCCTTTCGCGACTGGCTTGACGAAGGTCGTCAGCCGATCGTCTCCGGATTCCGCGCGGTCAGTTTCCCCTTGATCCGCTCCACGGCCTTGGCGGCCAGGGCGTAGCGGGGGTTCTCGTCGAGGGCGTGGCGGTAGTGCTCCAGGGCCTTGTCCAGCTGGCCCTTGGCTTCGTAGACCCGCCCCAGGTTGAAGTGGGGAAAGCAGTAGCTCTCGTACCGCTGGGCCTTCAGGGCCATGCGCAGCCAGGGGATGGCCTCATCGTGCTCCCCCTGCTCCAGGTAGTAGGCGCCGATGTCGTTGTAGGGGGTCCCGAATTCGGGATCCACATCAATGGCCCGATGACAGTCCTCGATGGCCGCCGCGAAGTCCTTCTCGAAGGACCGGGCCCAGCCGCGGAAGGCATAGGCCTCGGCCGTGGGCTGGATGTCCAGGGACTTGGTATAGAGGGCGATGGCCTTCTCGATCTCGCCCTTCATGTGGAGCTGGTAGGCCTTCCCCACCCACTCCATGGCCTCCTGGCGCTTGTCCTGGCGTTCCTGCTCGTCGCTCATGGGCACCCTCGGGGCCCCCAGCATAGGACCTCCCGCCCGGGATGTGTCACCGTCCGGCAACTCCCTGCCCCCCCGGACCGGGGCTTTCCCTCCTATCCTGGAGGCATGGTCAGCGACGCCCCCGGTTCCTTCTGCCAGAACTGCCTCACCTGGAACCCCGGGGACCGGGAGACGTGCCTGAAGTGCGGCACCCGGCTCTTCATCCTGGCCGGGGACCAGACCTGGGAGGACGAACCGGACGAAGCCGATGGCGGCGAGGACCTGGAGGAGCACCTCCTGGAGCGCATCACGGCCCTGGAGGAGACGCTCCGCCGGGTGGAGACCTACCTGGAGACCGTCTCCGACCAGCTCGGCAAGCTGGAGCGCAGCGAGGTGATGCTGCGCAATGGCCTCATGGCCCTGGTGCAGGAGATGGAACAGAACCGCCAGTTGGATGCCCACAGCTTCTCGGAGCGCTGGGAGCACCTCGTCGAAGAGAACCTGCACCTCATCGGGGCCCGGGAGCTGTTCACCCGCTACCGGGCGCGCATCCTGCCCATCGCCCGACCCAAGTCCATGTCCCAGCTCAAGCGCGCCTTGCTGGAGACCACGGCCCTGCTGGAGGCCGGCAGCCTGCCCGAAGCCGCCCAGCGCCTGGGCCAGGTCCTGCCCCTCGATCCCAAGAATTACGAGCTGATCTTCACCGTGGCCTCCCTCCACGAGGCCGCCCAGAACTTCGAGGAGGCCGAGGTCCTGGCCCGGCGCGCCGTGGGGCTCAGCCCTCGCCACTTCGAGGCCTGGATGCTCCTCGCCAAGCTGTTGCAGGAGCTGCCCGAGCATGCGGACCAGGCCATCGAGGCCCTGCACCAGGCCGCGGAGCTGCGCCAGGACGATCCCGAGCCCCGCATGATGCTGGCCGAGCTGCTGCTGGACCAGGAGGATCTCCAGGGCGCCCTGGAAGCGGCCCAGGAGGCCGTGGGGCGGCGCCGGGACGGCGAGACCCTCCTGCTGCTGGGCCAGGTCCACCTGGACCGGGGCGACGGCGCCCAGGCCGTGCCCATCCTCAAGGAAGCCAGTGGCTACCTGCCGGGCGACCTGCCGGTCCGGGAGGCCCTCGCGGAGGCCTACCTGCTGCTCGAGGAGCGCTCCAAGGCCTTCGCCATCCTCCAGGAACTGCTGGGGCAGAACCCCGGGGATCCCCCGCTCCTGCTCCTCCTGGATGCCGAGGACCACCTGCAGCTCCGGGAGGCCCGGGACGGCAAGCCCGCCACCCGCGCCCTGCTGGACGAAGCCGAGGCCCTGCTGGACGAGAATCAGCCCGATGCCGCCGAGGCCCTGCTGAAGCGGGCTCGCCGGAAGGGCCGGAGCCAGCGCTCCGATTGGCTGGACCTGCGCCTGGCCTTCGGGCGCAATCCCGAGAAGCAGCTGAAGGCCGCCCTGGATTTCGCCTGCTCGGACCGCCATCCCCGGCTCTGCTTCCTGGCCCTGCGCCTGGCCCTGGAGCACCTGATGGCCCAGAAGCGGGAGCCTGAGATCGCCCGGGCCCTCGATGCCTTCCTCACCCGGCATCCCAAGAGCACGGGCGCCTGGGAGGCGGCCCTCATGCGCCAGGCCTACCGGCTCATGAACGCCCAGGCCACGGAACAGGATCTGATCGAAGTCCGGCGCCTCCACACCCATCCCCTGCCCGGCATGGAACCCCGCGCCCGCACCCTGCTGGGCCAGTACCTCCTGGCCCTGAAGCGCCACCAGGAGGTGCTCGACCTCCTGGATCCCCTCCTTGAGCGCGAACCCACCCTCGTCAACCACTTCCAGATCGGCGCCGCCCTGGCCGGCCTGGGGGAGCGGGAGGAGGCCCGGGCGCTCCTCAACGCGGGCCTGGACGCCGATCCCGGCGACCTGAACGAGGCCCAGGCCAAGGGCGTCCAGGCCCAGATCCGCAGCCTGCTCAAGGAACTGGAAGAGGCCCCCACGGCGTGACGGGGGTCACCTCCCGCCGTATTAAGTTGACAATTTTAGTCGGGATTCCAGAATGGAATGACGTGGGAGTAACGATGAACGCGACCTTCAGTGGGGTCACCAGCCAGGAATACAAGTACGGCTTCGTGACGGACATCGAGGCCGACAGCGTTCCCGCGGGCCTGAACGAGGAGGTGATCCGGCTGATCTCCGCCAAGAAGGGCGAGCCCGACTGGCTGCTGGAATGGCGCCTGAAGGCCTACCGGCACTGGCTGACCATGGCCGAGCCCGAATGGGCCAAGGTGACCTACCCGAAGCCTGATTTCCAGAAGATCGTCTACTACAGCGCGCCCCGGGCCAAGGCGCCCAAGTACGCCTCCATGGACGAGGTGGATCCGGAGCTGAGGCGCACTTTCGAGAAACTGGGCGTCCCCATCAACGAGCAGGCCGCCCTCGCGGGCGTGGCCGTGGACGTGGTCTTCGATTCGGTGAGCGTGACCACCACCTACAAGGAGAAGCTGGCCACCGTCGGCATCATCTTCTGCAGCTTCAGCGAGGCCGTGAAGACGCACCCCGAACTGGTGAAGAAATACCTCGGAAGCGTGGTTCCCTCCTCGGACAACTTCTACGCGGCCCTCAACAGCGCGGTGTTCACGGATGGCAGCTTCGTGTTCATCCCCAAGGGCGTGACCTGCCCCATGGATTTGAGCACCTACTTCCGCATCAACAACAAGGACTCGGGCCAGTTCGAGCGCACCCTCATCGTCGCGGAGGAAGGCGCCAGCGTGAGCTACCTGGAGGGCTGCACCGCACCCCAGTTCGACACCAACCAGCTGCATGCGGCCGTGGTGGAACTGGTGGCCCTGGACCGCGCCTCGATCAAATACAGCACCGTGCAGAACTGGTACGCCGGCGACAAGGATGGCGTGGGCGGCATCTTCAACTTCGTCACCAAGCGCGGCCTCTGCAAGGGCAAGGGCTCCCACATCAGCTGGACCCAGGTGGAGACGGGCAGCGCCATCACCTGGAAGTACCCCAGCTGCATCCTGCTGGGCGATGACAGCATCGGCGAGTTCTATTCCGTGGCCCTCACCAACCACAAGCAGCAGGCGGATACGGGCACCAAGATGGTGCACATCGGCCGGAACACGAAGAGCACCATCATCAGCAAGGGCATCAGCGCCGGCGACAGCTCGAACAGCTACCGCGGCCTGGTGAAGGTGCAGCCGAAGGCCGAAGGCGCCCGGAACTTCAGCCAGTGCGATTCCATGCTCATCGGCCAGACCTGCAGCGCCAGCACCTTCCCCACAATCGAGGTGCAGAACCGCAGCGCCCGGGTGGAACACGAGGCGACCACCAGCAAGATCGGCGAGGAACAGCTGTTCTACTTCCAGCAGCGCGGCATCCCCGCCGAGGAAGCCATCAGCATGATCATCAACGGCTTCTGCAAGGATGTCTTCCGGGAGCTCCCCATGGAGTTCGCCGTCGAGGCCACCAAGCTGCTCTCCCTCAAGCTCGAAGGAAGCGTGGGCTGAAGGATGGAACCGCGAATGACGCGAAGGGGCGCGAATAAAAACCACACATCCCATTCGCGGACATTCGCGAAATTCGCGGTTGCACTTTTGTTTTCGGAGTTCTGAATGCTCTCGATCAGGAACCTGACCGCCTCGATCAACGGCACGCCGGTGCTGAAGGGGATCGACCTGGAGATCAAGGCCGGGGAGATCCACGCGATCATGGGGCCCAACGGGTCCGGCAAGTCCACGCTGGGCAAGGTCCTGGTGGGCCATCCCTCGTACGAGGTGACGGGCGGCGAGGTGACCTTCGACGGGAAGAACCTCTTCGACCTGGAGCCCGATGTCCGGGCCCGGGCGGGGATTTTCATGGGCTTCCAGCACCCCATCGAGGTGCCCGGCGTGAGCAATGCCGCCTTCCTGCGCTTGGCTTACAACAAGAAGGCCGAGGCCGAAGGCCGTGACGAACTGGACCCCTTGGAGTTCGACGACTTCATCCGCGAGAAGATCAAGCTCGTGGCCATGAAGGAGGAATTTCTCGACCGCAGCCTCAACGAGGGTTTCTCCGGCGGCGAGAAGAAGCGGAACGAGATCCTCCAGATGGCCGTGCTGGAACCCCGGCTGGCCATCCTCGACGAGCTGGACAGCGGCCTCGACATCGACGCCCTGCGGGTGCTGGGCGACGCGGTGAACAAGCTCATGCGCCCCGACCACGCCCTGCTGATCATCACCCACTTCCCGCGCATCCTGGAGACCATCCAGCCCCAGTTCGTCCACGTGCTCTCCGGCGGCCGGATCCTCAAGAGCGGCGGCCCGGAACTGGCGGTAGAACTGGAGGAACGCGGCTACGACTGGGTGCTGGAGGAAGCCGCCGCAGGGGACCGGCGATGATGCCTGCCGTCGACGCCAGCCTGCGCTCCGACCTGCTGGCCACATCTCGGCCGGGGGGTTGGGAACCGGTCCGGGTGGCCGCCGAGGCCCGTCTCGCCGCGCAGGAGCTGCCTGATGCCTCCCAGGAGGACTGGAAGTATCTGGACCTCTCGCCCCTGCGGAAGCTGTCCTTCCGGACGGCCGAGGTGGCTTCTCCCGCCCCCGCCGCGTCGGACATCCCCGGCCTGGTCCACCCCGAGATGATGGCCACGCGCCAGGTCTTCGTGAATGGCTTCCACGCCCCCCACGCCAGCTGCGCCACCGGACTGTCTCCCGGCGTCCGGTTCTTCCCCATCTCCACCGCCAGCGAGGCCTGCCGCCTGCTGGGCACCCTGGGCGAGGGTGCTCCCGACTTCTTCGAGGACCTGAACACCGCGCGCTTCACCGAGGGCGCCGTGATCCTCGTGCCCCAGAACGTCCGCGTGGAAACCCCACTGCATCTGCTCTTCCTCACCCAGGCCCAGGACGGCGGCACCGTGCCCGTGGTCTTCCCCCGGGTGCTGGTGATTCTGGATCGCGGGGCCGAACTGGAACTGGTGGAGGAATACCACGGCGAAGGCACCTACCTGAGCTGCCCGGTGGTGGAGATCCGCGTGGCCGAGGGCGCCATCCTGCGCCACGAGCGCATCCAACGGGAGAGCCTCGACGCCTTCCATTTCGGCGCCCTGCGGGCGGAGGTGGGCCGTGGTGGCCAGTACCACTCGCGCACGGTGAGCCTGGGCGGTCGCATCTCCCGCCAGGGCCCCCGTGTCCGTCTCGCCGAGGGCGCGGAAGCCAGCCTGGATGGGCTGGCCCTTCTGGGCGACACTCAGGTGGCGGACACCCACAGCTTTCTACATCATGCCGAGCCCCACGGCACCAGTCGCCAAGTGCACAAGTGCGTGGTGGACGGCCAGGCCCGGGCCATCTTCAACGGGCAGGTCCGCGTGGCCCCGGGGGCCCAGGGGACCGACGCCCAGCAGCAGAGCCGCAACCTGCTGCTCTCCGGGCAGGCGCGGGTGGACACCAAGCCCCAGCTGGAGATCTACGCCGACGATGTGAAGTGCAGCCACGGCGCGGCCGTGGGGCAGCTGGACCCCGACGAGCTGTTCTACCTGCAGAGCCGGGGCCTGAGGCCCGAGGACGCCCGGAACCTGCTCACTTACGGCTTTGCCGCCGACCTGCTCGCCCGCATCCCCGTGGCCAGCCTGCGCCGCGCCCTGCGTCACCTGGTCCTGGCCCGCACCCAGGCGACCTCGCTGGGGGGCCTGGCATGACGACGACCCGGCAGCCCCTCGACGTCCAGGCCATCCGCAAGGACTTCCCCCTGCTCTCCCGGGTGTTCCACGGCAAGCCCGTGGTCTACCTCGACAGCGCCGTCAGCGGCCAGATGCCCCTGCCCGTCATCGAGCGCATGTTGCACTACGAGCGCGAGGAGCACACCAACGTCCACCGCGGCGTGAGCACCCTCAGCCAGGAGGCCACGGACCGCTACGAGGAAGCCCGCGAGAAGGTGCGCGGCTTCCTGGGCGCGGCCTCCGCCCGCGAGATCATCTGGACCCGGGGCACCACGGAGGCCCTGAACCTGGTGGCCCAGAGTTTCGGCCGCATGGTGGTGAAGGAAGGCGACGAGATCCTGCTCTCCGCCATGGAACACCACGCCAACATCGTGCCCTGGCAGATGCTAGCCCAGGAGAAGGGCGCCACGATCAAGGTCATCCCCATGAACGACGCCGGGGAGCTGATCCTTGATGGTCTCGATGACCTCATCACCGAGCGCACCAAGATCCTCGGCCTGGTCCACGTCAGCAACGTGCTGGGCACCGTGAATCCGGTGAAGGAGATCATCGCCCGGACCCACGCCAAGGGCGTGCCCGTGGTGGTGGATGGCGCCCAGGCCGTGCCCCACCTGGCCGTGGATGTGCGCGACCTCGATGCCGACTTCTACGCCTTCAGCGGCCACAAGCTCTCGGGGCCCACGGGCATTGGCGTGCTCTACGGCAAGCTGGCCCACCTGGAGGCCATGCCCCCCTGGCAGGGCGGCGGCAGCATGATCCGCTCCGTCTCCTGGGAGAAGACCACCTACATGCCGGCCCCGGGCAAGTTCGAGGCGGGCACGCCCCCCATCGCCGCCGCCATCGGCCTGGGCGCCGCCATCGACTACGTGCAGGCCCTGGGCCTGGACCGCATCGCCGCCCACGAGCACGAACTCCTCACCTATGCGACGGAGCGCCTGGAGCGCCTGCCGGGCCTGCGCATTCTCGGCACGGCCAAGAACAAGGCCAGCGTCCTCTCCTTCGTGGTGGACGGCATCCATCCCCACGACCTGGGCAGCCTGCTGGACGGGGAGGGCGTGGTCGTCCGCGCCGGCCACCACTGCGCCCAGCCTGTGATGACACGGTTCAACGTCCCCGCCACCACAAGAGCCTCCTTCGCCTACTTCAACACCCGCGAGGAAGTGGATGTGCTGGTTTCGGCAGTGGTGAAAGCCATCGAGTTGTTCAAATGAGCGACCCTCGCGAGCTCTACCAGCAGGTGATCCTGGAGCACAACCGGAAGCCCCGGAACTTCGGGAAGCTGGAGCCCTGCACGCACCACGCCGAGGGCCACAACCCCCTTTGCGGCGACCAGCTGGAACTGACGTTGGTGGTCGAGGACGGTCTGGTCCAGGATGTGAAGTTCCAAGGCAGCGGCTGCGCCATCGATGTCTCCAGTGCCTCCCTGATGACCCAGGCCGTGAAGGGCCGGCCCGTGGCCGAGGCCGAGGCCATGGCCGAGCAGTTCCGGGGCATGGTCCGCGGCGAGCTGGACCCCGCCACCCAGACGCCCCTGCTCGGAAAGCTCATCCTCTTCCAGGGCGTGAAAGACATTCCCAGCCGGGTGAAGTGCGCCGTCCTCCCCTGGGCCACCCTCCACGCCGCCCTGAAGGGCGAGGAAGAAGCCTCCACGGAATAGGAACCGCGAATGGCGCGAATTCACGCGAATGAAAACCCGTTCACCGCTCATGCCACCGATGACAGCCTGTCTTCTTATCTATTCGCGCCCTTTCGCGTTATTAGCGGTTGAGAGTCCCTGATGCCTAAAATCGCCGAAATCGAGTACACGCCCAATCCCAACGCGGTGAAGTTCGTGTTGAAGGAATCCGTGGCGGCGGGTTTCCCCAAGTCCTTCCCCAACGCGGAAACCGCCGAGCACGACGAGCTGGCGAAGGCCCTCTTCGCCGTGGGGCACGTCACCTCCGTCTTCATGCAGGACAAGTTCCTCACCGTCAGCAAGACCGAGGACAAGGGCTGGCCCGAGATGTTGCCCCTGCTGGCCGCGCCCATCCGTGCCGCCGCGGGCGCGGGCGGCACCTCCAGCGCTCCGGCCTCGCCGCGGGTGTTCACGAAGATCGAGGACGAGAACGATCCCCTCCTCAAGGACATCCGCATGGTGCTGGAGAGCGGCATCCTGCCGGCCCTGGCCGCGGACGGCGGCGGCCTCGAACTGGTCGGGCGGCATGAGAAGCAGGTGATGATCCGTTATATGGGCGCCTGCGGCAGCTGCCCCGCCAGCCTCACGGGCACCCTCATGGCCATCGAGGGCATGCTCCAGAAGGAAGTGGATCCCGAGATCGTGGTGATCTCGGTCTGAGTCCTTAATTTCCCTGGCTCCGGTCGGCGATCCCCGGTAACCTGTCCGTTCTGCCGGACTTCGTGTGCCGGGATTCCAGCGCACCACCAGAGCGTGGGCGCAACCAAACGAGGTGGACTTCATGTCCAAGCTAGAAGAAATCATCAAGGGGAATGGTCCCAAACAGATGGGCCGCATCACTGTGCTCGATCCGGCATTCGAGGACGACACCGCGGAGAGTCAGGAGTTCCTGGCAGCCCTGCAAGGTGAGACCCGGGGCCTCCGCGAGGAGGAAGTCGTCCGGGGCGTTGTCGTGGAAATCCGCGGCAAGGACGTCATCATCGACATCGGCTACAAGGGGTCGGGCACCGTCAATCTGGACGAGTTCAACAACCCTGACGGCACGCAGGGCGTGCAGGTGGGCGACGTCGTGGAAGTGCTGCTCGAGATGCTCGAGGATGCCCACGGCAACGTGCGCCTCAGCCGTGAGCGCGCCGAGAAGATGAAGATCTGGGACGAGGTCGAGAAGGCCTTCCGTTCCAACATGACCGTGCACGGCACGGTGCTCGAGAAGGTCAAGGGCGGCCTGGCCGTGGACATCGGCATCCGGGCCTTCCTGCCCGGCAGCCAGGTGGACATGAAGCCCGTCCGCAACCTGGATCCCTACCTCGGCAAGTCCTTCGACATGAAGGTGA
>JAJZQW010000070.1 GCA_021802985.1 Acidobacteriota bacterium
CCAGGCGGAGGGCATCCTCCAGCGTGTCCCTGGCACCCGCAGTGCTTTCGCCGAGCGCACCGCCCAAGGTTACTTCGTGGATTTCGACCTCAAGCGTGACCAGCTCGCCCGGTACGGCCTCAGCATCGAGGAGGCCAACGACATCGTGATGACCGCCATCGGCGGGGAGAACCAGAGCACGGTCTTCGACGGACGGGCCCGGTATCCCATCAACGTCCGCTATGCACGGGACTACCGGGAATCGCCCGAAGCGCTGAAGCGAGTCCTCGTACCCCTTCCGAACGGATCCTCCATCCCGATGGAGGAAATCGCCGACGTGAAGCTGACCACGGGTCCGGCCATGATCCGGGACGAGAACGCCATGCTCAATGGGTACGTGCTCGTGGACTTCGACACCTCGAAGGTCGACGTGGGCACCTATGTCGAGCATGCCAAGGCGGCCATCGAGAAGGATCTCAAGCTGCCCACCGGCTACAGCCTCACCTGGAGCGGCCAGTTCGAGAACATGATCCGGGTGAAGGAGCGGCTGAAGCTGGTCCTCCCCATCACCCTGGTCCTGATCTTCGGATTGCTTTACGCCAACACGAAGAGCGCCTTCAAGGCATCGATCGTGATGCTGGCGGTGCCCTTCAGCGCCATCGGCGCCTTCTGGCTGCTCTTCGCCCTGGGCTACAACATGAGCATCGCGGTCTGGGTGGGCCTCATCGCCCTCATGGGCCTGGACGCGGAAACCGGCGTCTTCATGCTGCTCTTCCTGGACCTCAGCCATGACGAGGCCAGGCGGGCAGGGAAGCTCAACACCACGGCCGACCTGGTGGAAGCCATTATTCATGGCGCCGTGAAGCGCGTCCGCCCCAAGGCCATGACCGTCTTCGCGGCCTTCATCGGCCTGCTACCCATCATGTGGAGCACCGGAACGGGCGCCGACCTCATGAAGCGCATTGCGGCCCCCATGGTGGGCGGCCTCGCCACAAGCTTCCTGCTCGAACTCCTGGTCTATCCCTCCATTTACTACCTCTGGAAGCGGAAAGAGGTCGTGGAGGGCAGCCTGACGCCCGAACCCGAACCGCCGGCCGCTCCGGCCCTTTCCTGAGGAGTCCCATGCTTCCCATGCTGATCGCCCTCCCCGCGCTCCTCGCTGCACCGTCGCGCGAGTCGCCCCCGGAATACCCGGTGTGCCCCGTCTCGGGCTACCCGTACCGCGAGGGATCGGGGATCTTCCTGACGGTGCGCGGCCATCGGTACTGGACCTGCCACGCCACCCACGCCGAGGCGCTGGCCAAGCACCCCGAACAGTACCTCGACGAAAAGGGAACTCCGAAGATCCTCGCCCATCCTTCCGGGGAGCGGGCGGGGGCCGCGCACCATCAGTCAAACCAGTCCACCACTTCTCGAAAGGATCACCCATGAACGCCGTGATCGCCGTGGCCATGATGGCCATCA
This sequence comes from Acidobacteriota bacterium, assembly GCA_021802985.1. GTDB lineage: Bacteria > Acidobacteriota > Holophagae > Holophagales > Holophagaceae > Geothrix. Next base: position 1,444 of record JAJZQW010000070.1, read on the forward strand.
TGATGCTCTTCCTCCATGGACGGCATCACCAGGACCCTCCGCCTCCGCCCGACCGAGTCGAATCCCGGGGGCCCTTGCGGCCTTCGAGCGACAACGGCGAGCGCCAATCCCGCACGTCCCAGCCCGGGGGCGGGTCGGAGGTCCATGACACCCATCCGGACGATGGTGGCTCGCCGGACACCGCTGAACGTTGAACCGCCCATCCGTGAACGCGCGTTGAAGGAGATCCCCATGCTGAATTCCTCAGCCCTGGCCCTCTCGCTCCTGGTGGCCACATGGGCCACGCCGCCGAAACCCGCCACAAACGGCCGATGCCCGGTCCTCGGAAACCCCGTGGCTGACCGCAACCAGGCCGTCACGGTCCAGGGAAGGCGGTACTACATCTGCTGCGACGACTGCGCCCAGAAGCTCGCCGCCGATCCCGGCCGCTACCTCGAGCCGGACGGCACACCGAAGAACATCCGCCAGACCACCTCTGGCGAGAAGATCCGCGATTCCTACTGAACCCCGGCCCTACCGGCCTCATCGCAACTCATAGGAGATTACATGCTCGCACCCCTGCTTTCCCTGGCCCTCCTGGCCGCGCCGAACGCCAAGCCCGCTCCGGCCTCCAACACCAAGTGCCCCGTCACCGGCGAGGCCGTGACCGGCAAGAGCCAGACCGTCGTGGTCCGCGGCCACGCCTACCGGATCTGCTGTCCCGGCTGCGATGCCCAGCTGCTCAAGGATCCCGACAAGTACCTGGAGCAGGATGGCACGCCTAGGAACGCGCCCAAAGCCTCTGGCGAAGCCATGCCAGACATGCCCCACCACTGATTCGACCGCACGACGACCCCCAGTCTTCCCTTCGCCTGTGCCAGGTTGCCTCTGGGCATGGGCGGACCTTCCTGATCGCTGGCAACGTCCGGGACCCTGGGGGGGCCCCGGATCCAGGGCGGGCCGTCCCGCGCTGGACCCAGCTTCAGGGAGGGGCACCCCAAGGGGTGCCACCGGCACCGGCGGTCTCCTGTTCCTGGAGGTCCGGGCGATCGCCGGTGCCGACCTGGGGTGACGCCTCCGCTCGACGGCACCACCATCCTCGATTCAATCCCTCCGGGGCTCCCACAGCCAATCCCGGACCTTCCATGGAGATCCCATGCTCACGCCCCTTCTTTTCATCGCTGCACTCTCTCCCCTGGCCCAGTGCGGACCCATGTCGGGTCATCGGCACGACATGGCCCCGGCGCCCCATGCCCACGCACCCCAGGTCAACGCCCGCTGCCCCGTCATGGGCGACCCTGTCACCAGCGACAGTCCCATGGTCAGCGTGGGCAACCGCAGCTATGCCGTCTGCTGCCCGAGTTGCGGGGGGAAGCTGAAGGCGGATCCCGGAAAGTACCTCCACGAGGACGGGACACCCAGGAACGCCCGACCTGCCCCTTCGGAAGCGGAGCACGGGGATCACGCCGGACAGGCCGGGTCGCCGGCACCGGCCGGGGAGCACAGCGGCCATCAGCACTGAGTGGGGTCGTCCCCTGAAGGAAGGAGTCTGACCATGGGCCAGCGACCTCTCGCCGAACGGATCTGGAGGATCGGGCGGCTGGCCCTGGTCGGACTGCCCCTGGCGGCCCTCGCCGCCTGGTCGATCCGCCTGGTTCCCCAGGCCCTCCACGCCCGATCGGCCGTCGCCCACTGCGAGACCTGGGTGGCCAGTGTTGATCGGTTCCAGGAATCCATCGTGCGGCTCCAGGTGAAGGGCTTCGCCCTGCACCACGGGGGGCCCTTCGGTGTGGAACAGGCCTCCCTCCAGGAAGCCATCGACGCCTACGGACGGGCCAGGACCCTGCTGGCAGATCGGACGGGGCATGAACGGGATCCGAGGCTGGAGCTTCTGGATCAGACCATGGCTCGCTACCTGGCCCAGCTCGACCGGGTGTCCCAGGCCACCCAACGGAGGGAGGCGGCCCGAGGAGGCCAGGCAGCCGAGGAGGCCGGCAGAACCCTCTCGCTGGAACTCGCGCACCTGTCCCACCAGTTCCAGGAAGTTACAAGTGCCTACGACAGCCTCGAAACCTTCCACGAGCGCATGTTGGAGTCCGCCCTGGGCCAGATGGCAGACCACAACCGCGAACTGGCGGCATTCGCAGGGATATCCATGGCCCTGGCCCTGGCCTTCTTCCTGCTCGGTGCCCACGCGGACACCCTCAAGCAACGGTCCGAAGACTCGACCCGGCTGGCCCACGCCCTTCTGGACGCGGCGCCCATTGGCATCCTGATCTGGGATGCCGATGGGAGGATCGCGCGGGCGAACCAGGCCATGGCCCACATGCTCGGGCGCCCGCTCAAAACCCTCCAGGAAGCCCGGATCGCCACCCTCCTTCCCGAACCGGTGGTGACCTCCTTGGAAACGGCGGAGGCGGGCCGTCCTGCGACCTTCAACATCCATCGTCCCGACGGCAGTTTCGCGGCCCTGGAGGCGGGCGTGGCCTCCGCGGTGTTCTCGGGATCGCCTTTCAGGATCGCCGCGGTCGGGGACATCTCGAGAAGGCTCGTGGCGGAAAGACGCCTCCAGGAACGATCCCGTCAGGCGGAACTCGGCGCCAGCGTTGGCGGGACAGCCAAGGATCTCGAGCGCCTCATCCACCCGATCCTTCTGGCCGCGGACATCCTGCAGGCGAGCGGACCTTCCCCGGAAAAGGTCAATGACCTCGTCGGGGTGATCGACCGGAATGGCCGCGCGGCCGCCGTCCTGATCGGACAACTGTCACGCCACCTCCAGGATTCGGAACAGAACGCCAGGCCATCGCTCTTCGAGCTGCATGCCTGCGTTTGGGAAGCCGTCGCCGCCATCGAGATCCCTCCGGGCCTCCACCTGGACGTGATCGTGCCCGACGGGGCCTGCGTGGTCCGAGGGGACCGGTCCGGCATGATCACGGCCTTGGCCGCAGTCCTCCAGCGCGGAGCCGAGGCCGCAGGGGCCGGAGGGGCCCTCCGCATCGATGCGAGAGAGGAGGGAGGCTCCGGAGTGGTGGAGATCTGCGACTCCGGGCCACGGATCCAGGATCTGGAGAACCTGTTCTCCACCGCCTACCTGGCCACCCGGCAGTCCGGTGGGCCCAGTCTTTCCAATCTGCCGTTGCTCCTGCAAGGCATGGGGGGAATGATCTCCGCCCATAACGGACCTTCAGGGCAGACGGTGTTCAGGATTCAGCTCCCCCTGGCGGAGGCCTGAATGCTTCCCTACCGGCGCCCCCGAAAGCTCCGCGCCCGGCGATTGGACAGCCATGGTCCCGCCCCAAGACATCCGGGTCCGGGCCCAGAGACACCTCCCGAGGCGGATCCCCGGGACCCGGAACCCGAGGGAGCCAACGGAGCCTTTGCCCGGTTGTCTCTTGGGGGACTCGGCCTTCTGATCCTCCTCCTGTTGGCCGCCCTGACCTGGTACGGTCATCGGAACGGGCACTCTTCCGGAGCCTGCCTTGGGACCGGAGAGTGCCTCATGCCTTCAGGCAGAAACGGGACTCGATAGCGGTTCCAAAGGGGGTCGCCTCTCGTAAGTTGGCAGGAACACCCGCCGCGCAAAATGGGCTGCGGGAGCGGGATGACATGCTGGCGCCGGTTGCAGCGATGGAATGGACTCGGGGAGTGGGATCGAATCCACCGAGTATTGCCGGACAAGTTGCAGGGGTCGGGGAAGCTGGATTGGTCGAGAGCTTCGCTGGATGCCTCAAGCATTGCGGCAAAAAAAAGGGGGGCTCGGAAACGGGGCCGAATCCGACCGATCGGAGACGAACTGGGAGCAAACATCATCTGATCGCGGATTGACGGGGCACTCCGCTGATGGCGAGGATGGGCCCGGAGAATCTCCATGCGGAGAAGGGATTGTGATTTTAGGCGGTGCCGGAAGGCCTGCCGGGGCCGTGACATTCCACCGCGCATCGCAGGCAGAGGCATCGAATCAAAGGAGAAACTGGGCATCCACCGATGGGTTGTCGAGCGGACATTCGCTTGGCTCCACCGGTTCCGAAGGCTGGCTGTACGATACGAACGACGCGCCAATATCCACCAGGCATTTCTCAGCCTTGGATGCATTCTGATCTGCTGGAATACTCTGGGTTGGTAGTGTTGTGAGGCGCTCTAAGCCAAATGGCAGGAGCGGCACAGGGCGGATCCGACCATGGTCACGCGCAGGAAGGGCGCTGTGGCACCTGCCACACCGTAATTGTGCACATCGTGGCAGGAGGAGCACTGGACCTTCCCACCGGTTGCGTTGCCCGGATAAAGACGGACGCCCACGAGGCTTGTGGCGGGGACCAAGCCAGCGTTCAAGTTGTCCTGGTAGGTGATGGAAATCGGGTGGTCGTTGCTGAGATCGGATCCGATGAGGTTCGGCCCGCCGGCGATCACGCCAGATACGGGGTTCACGCCTCCAGTAGCGGCGGTGTAGGTGGTGGCACCCACCGCACCGACGCTGTTCACAAGAGATCCCATCGCCACGGTCCCATCATGGCAAGAGAGGCACGCGAGACTCGGACCCGTCGGCTGGGCGTCCACTTGCCCGTGGATCGTGGTGCCGATGACGTTTGCCGAGTTGTACATCTTAAAGGTGGTGCCAGTCGTGGTGTGATTCCACGCCGGAATCAGCTGGTTCGCGGAAGAGGCGGACCGGTGGACCGCATGGCAGAAGACACAACTGCTCGCCGCCTGGGTTACGGAATGGAGGCCCGTGGCACTGAGGTCATGGGCCGTACCATAGATGCCCGTGGCCGGGACGCTGGCGTTCAAGGCCAGCTGGCAGAGGAAGGCGATAGCGAGATCACGGGTCGCGCGCGGCATGGGAGTCTCCTGTCCCACTTTCCTCGGCGGGAGACTCTGAGACCTTGAACGGAAATTTTGCGGAAATTTATGCCCAGCCCACACTTTCTCTGAGACTCTCTCGCTCCTTGTGTGGTGGATGAGCGCCTGGATGGCCCGGGAGATGGTGCGCGAGGTCTCCCATCTGGTCCCGCAGATAGGAATGATTCATGAAGAGGTGCATGAGTGTTTTCATGAAGGCCTGTTTCCACTCTGGCATGGCGGACAGGCCCCGCATTTTGTTCACGTAGAAGTCCCGGAACCCATTGAACAGTTGCTGTCGAACTTCATCGATGGTCATGGATTCCGGCTTGATAACAGGTTCGACGAGGTTGTACTTCCTGTAGTCATCTGTCGCGATGTGATTCTTGACCCCTTCATAAAGATCGGCGTAGGGCCAGGGCGTGATGGCGAGGAAGAAGGCCATGTCTGGATTGTAGTACTTGGCCAGCTCAATGGTTCTCGCCATGTCTTCGGCCGTTTCATGGGGCATCCCCATGACAAAAGAGGTCTCGGAGATGATGTCGCAGGCAGCCATGAGCTCGATGGCGCGTTTGCCGTCCTCGACCTTCAGATCCTTCTTGAATAGGTCGAGAGCGGCTTGGTTGGTGGCCTCCACGCCCACGTAGATGTGCTCGATTCCGGCTCTCCGGTACTTCGGGAGGAGATGCTCATCCCGCAGGATGTCGTCCACCCGGGTTTCCAGGAGGATGGCTGTGCCGAGGTCCCGCTCGATGAGCAGATCGAGGATCCGGTCCCACCTCTGAGGATCGAGAGTGGGGATCTCGTCCGCTAGCATGACCACATCCACACCGTGGTGACGATGCATGGCTTCAAGTTGCCCTACGAAACGCTCCGCGGAGACAGCCCGCCAGGATTCCTTCCAGAAAAGCCTCTGCGAGCAAAAGGAGCAGTGCTCCCGGCATCCCCGGGAGGAAGACACCACCGCGAGGGTCGAGCCCGGCTTCGGCCGGTAAGAGTACTCCTTCCAGGGGACAAGATTCCAGGCAGGCTCAAGAATGTCGAGGTTGCCTATGAACCCTCGCCTTGGGGTCTTCACCACCAGGTCGCCTTGCCGGTAGGCGATGCCCATGACCCGTCTGAGATCGGCCCGAGCGCTCCAGGCATCCATGAGGCGAACGGAAGTCTCCTCTCCCTCATCGAAGATGATGACGTCCACTTCGAGGTGTTCCGATAGGATCTGCTCGTACATGAAGGTGGGATGGGCTCCCCCGAGTACCGTGAGGGTTTCAGGGTTCTCCTCCTTGGCGATCCGGCAGACTTCCATGCCATCCACCACGGTAGCGGTGATGCAGGAGACCATGACGACATTCGGCCGATGATTCCGGAAGGTGGCTCGCACATCCTCAAGGGTGTGGAACTTGGTCATGGCATCGTAGAGGGTAACGGCGTAGCCGGCCTGCTGAAGCGATCCTCCGATGTAGACCAGCCCGCAGGGCAGCCAGGAACCAGCGGCTTCGACCACCCCTGCATGGTAGGGAGGTGTGACCAGCATAATCTCAGGAATACGCGTGCTCATGGTCTGTTCTCCAGGATTCACCGGTGCGCAGGGATGGCCGGATGGGCGTGCCACTCGGCCCACCTGTCACCCAACATAGGCCACCTTCCCTGTGACTGGAGACATCTCTCGACCCTCTGGTCCGATTCTCCGAAGGGCCCTTCCCTACTGAAAGTAAGCACTGTGAATGGAGGGAATAAGGAATGGAAAAATAAAAGCGGTCAGCAAGGATACCCCGAAGCACGCCACCGTCAGCCAAGCCACGGCCCGACCCCTGAGGTGGAAGAAATGGCGGAGATGGAGCAGGCTTCCGAAGCACAGCCACGTCACCAGGGACCATGTCTCAATTGGATCCCACCCCCAGTAGCGCCCCCAGGACTGGTTGGCCCAGATGGCGCCAGCCACAATCGTGGTGGACCAGAAGACGAATCCAAACCCGACGAAGCGGACCATGTAGGCCTCAAGTTGGTCCGGCTCCGGAATCCGTTCCATCAACGGGGAGGCGTGTCCCGCGAGTTTCCGGAGGAGTAACACCGCAGCGGCGAAAGCCAGTAAGAAGGCACCGACCGCCAGCTTCGTGAAAAGGACATGGAACACAAGCCATACGGATCGGAGTGTGGGTGGCAGGTCCTTGGCCTCCGGGTGAGTAAACAACCCGAAACCGATCATCAGGATCGCGGCTGGAAGTACCACTAGGGCAAGGGGAGCCCGGTCCTGGCGCCGCCAGGCAAAGGCCAGGAGCAGCACCACTGCGATCCAGGCATTGGACGAGAGCACCTCGTGCTTCAGCATGTAGGGGCCATGCCCCACAGAAATCCACCGCACAACAAGCGCTGCGGCGTGTGGTGCTAATCCTGCCAGGGAGGCCCAGAGCCCCCAGCGCACGCGCGATGGATGGCGGAACAGCAGGGCATTCGCAAACAGGATGGTCGCGGTGGTGTAGAGCGCGACGGCCAGCCAGTGTAGGGATGTTTCAATCGCGAATGGGCTCATGGTGTATTTGGGCTCCTTTCAGTTTCCGGGATCGTGATGCCGTGGAGGGTCTGGACTTCGGAGTGCCAAGGTGCGGCCTGGCGCCCGACCACGGGGGGGGTGGTGAAGCGCGTCTCGGTAACCAGCCAGGCCCCCTTCCTACGCTGAAAGCGGTACTCGAGATCGTACGCATCCTCGGAGGGCTGTCCTACGGCTTCGCCAGTCCCCACTCGGCGGTCACGGTAGCGCCAGCGCTCCCGGGTCTGGATCAGGAGCTGCCCATCCTGCTGGCTGGCCCCGACGACCTGGAGGGAAACCAAGGAGGCATCCAGGCTGATCCCCATGTCCATGCGGACACCGATGAGCCCGGTCAGTCGGCGCCCCTCGACAGAATCCGGAAGCACGACCGGGTCGGCGAGCCGCACATCGTTGAGGCGGTAGGCCTCGATGATGGCCTGATCGTACCTCGCCACCAGCGCACGGGCTTCCGTGCGGTTCACGCGGCTGCAGCCATCCAGAACCGCCACCATCCCGAGCAGGCACAGGAGCCGCACCTTCATGACGGACCTCCAAGATCATGGACGAGACGCTGGAATTGCTCCCGGTAGAGCGGAGCGAAGCGCGAAGGGCGCATGGCCACATGGACGCTTTCCCGGGTCCCCTCGGGGATGACCCTCACCCATGTGTCCACGGGAATAACGGTGAACATGACGAAGGCCCCCCCCAGCGACACCATGAATCCGGTAAGGGCGAGAACGAGGGCGGGATCCCGGGTTCCATGAAGGCGTACCCAGTACGGCAGGCTCTCAAGTGTCAGGCTGAAGCCGCCCGGTAGCGAGATACTGCCTTCCCTGGGGAGGGGGCCCGAGAACAGCAGCGCATCACCTCGATGGATCCTGGCATCCGCCCGGGAGGGGTGGGTCCCCGCAGGCCCCAGGCCACTTCGAAGGTTCAGCTGCAGGCCGCCGGGGCCTGTGGTGGAGCCTGTGAAGTCGCCGCCTGGTCCACGAGAGAGGAGCACGGCCTCCCGGGCCATTGTGCCACGCGGGCCGGACCAGGCCAGAAGGGCCGCTGGGCCGAAGGTGGCATCCACGAACACCCGCCCCCCGGGGAAAACCGTTTTGCGATTGATGCCAAGGGCAGTCGGTCGAGGGCCATCCGGTCCTTCCGCGAGAACTCCGACTTGCAGGTCCTGCAGCTGCCCATTAGGGTAGGTCACTGGGCTTACCCGTTCCAGCGTCAGCGGAACACTCAGCCCGAAGGGCGCGGCCAGGGGCCCCGGCCACTGGCCGCCCCAAGCGGAACTCGTGGCCGGGAGCCGCTCTCCCTCCAGGAGGTCCACCGCCGCGGTGACGCCGAACAAGGCCCGCAGCGCGCCCGCAAGAATCACGAGGAGCAACCCGAAATGGAACAGGGGGGAACCAAATCGGCCCAGCCGCCCCTGGGAACGAATCTCGGCCCTGGGCCCCAGGCAAGGCCCCTGGCTGGGACGTTCGAACGTGGCCTGGAAGGGCGCATTCCGAAAATGGCCTTCGCCGGGTTGCCGTCCCATCTGGGCGCGGAGGCTCAGGACCTGCTCTAGAAGCACCACAACAAGCGAGGCAGTGGTGAGCAGGAGAAGAGCCAGGAACCAGGCGCTCTGGAACACATGGTCCAGCCCCAGGCCCACCCCCAGCCCTCTCCATGCGCCCGTGCCCCAGAATCGGGTATAGGCCTCTCGGGCAGCGGTGTCCACCTGAGGCAGGCTCGCTCCGAGCACTCCCGCCAGGGCCAGCGCGAGCACCTCGCCGATGATCAGGGGAGGTGAACGGAGGAAGCGCTTGTACCTGCTCGGCCGATGGATTCGCATGGAGTCTACAAGTCTAGGTCACAGAGGCGGCACTACCAGCTCTCGCCTCCGCTCACCGTCCCTGAGTGGTCGCCTGTGCAACTCGCCTGGCAATTGGATTTGGGGTAGGAGGATGGGGCAGCCTTCTTGAACATCTGGATGTACATCGTCGAGGTGGCGTTGTTGTAGGCGTAGCGGGCTGGCATGGCGCCGTTCTGGTCCCCGATGAGCCGCGACATCTTGCCGCCGTGGGGGATCACGATGTGGCAGTTGTAGCAGTAGCGGCCGCTGTGCTCACCGGTGGTATGCACATTGTTGGTGCTTCCCCCGTTGAAGTGGCAGTTGGCGCACCAGCTGGTGGCGCGGTTGGACAGGGTGACCGCAGGCCAGCTGCCTGCGTTGGCGCCGCGCAGCATGAATTGGGCGGCGGAGCCATGGGGGCCTTGGGCGGCAGGAGAGGCCGCATCCGTGTTGTGGCAGTCGGTGCAGGCCATGGTCTGCTGGCCGAGGTTGGTGCTCCAGGGGGCCTTCATGCCGAGGGTCAGCCCCTTTTTCCCGTTCGCGATCACGGAGTTGGGGTAGTTGTCCAGTCCCGTGACCACCGGATGCCCGGAACGGTTGGCCGGGCTGAATTCCTGGGCCAGGTCGGTCTGTGCGGGTTTGGCCGCGGTGCCGTTGGCAGAGATGCCGGCCGGAGCGGTTCCGAAGTTCCAGGAATTCGCGGAGTGGCACTTGAAACAGACTTGGTACTCATAGGTGGAGGCAGCCACGGCGCTGTAACTCCCGGACGAGGGGGCCGTCCACGCCGCAAGGCCCGTGTAGCTCACCGCGAGGCCGGAGGCGCCCTTCAGCACGTTGGATACCTGGTTGCGGGCAGCCGTGGCGGTGGCGCTGTAGCTGTGGACGCCGGGCTGTGCCATGTGGGAGTTGTGGCAGTCCATGCACTCGACAGAACGCCCAGCGGCCTGTTGGGAATTCAGGACCGGGTGGTGGACCGTCTTGCTGAAGTCCCCCTTGACATCCTTGACCGGTGCCCCGTCATGGCAGGTGAAACAGAGGTTTTCCTGGTATTCCACGAGCAGATGCGGGTACTTCTGGGCCGTGTTCGAGGCGTCGGGCCATCCATGGGGCTGGTGGCAGTTGGTGCAAGCCCCCCGTTGCGTGGTGTCCGGGATGGCTGCGAACGCGCTTCCATATTGCCCCCCAGGCCACAGGACGCCACTGGAGGCGCTCAGATGGATGGCGGGGGTGGCGGTGTCCGAATTCGTGTGGCAGTCGGTGCAGAGAGCCGTGGTGTTCGACACCCGGGTGAGGGAGCCGTCGGTGGCCGGGGCGTAGTGGACTGCATGGCAGGTCATGCAGCGCACGTTTCCGGCGGCGTCGAGGGGAACCGTGGCGGGGCTCTTGAAATTGCCGCCGGGGATCGACACGCCCACAGGGTGGGATCCCCCCGCGGCGCTGGCCACATTCCTCGCTGCATGGCAATCCGTGCACATCTGGTTGCTGTCGTTGGCCACCCGCTGAAAGTGCCGGGAGCCGCCTGTCCGCGCGGCGGGATCGAAAGGCATGGCGGCCTGGCTGTGCTCGTTGTGGCATGTCGAGCACATGATCTGGCCGTTCTGGATACGCGCGGCAAGATCGGCTGTGACCGGGGCACGCAGGTCTGGCCGCACATAGAGATTCCATTTGTCGTTGAGCTGGAACGAGGTGCCTGCCCCGTTCACGAAACCCATCGAAACCCCCTGGTCCAGTGCCACAGTGGTAGCGGTGGCCATATTGGTGCCTGAACCCCCGCCAGGAACGGTGGCCGTCCACGAGAACCGGGCGGTCCCGACATTCCCCGGCGTGGTGATCGTGATCGTATAGGTCTTCGCGTAGGGGCCGGTGTAGGCACCCTGGGGAACCAGGAGACCCGTGGACTGGGTCGCCGCGCCTCCTCCATAGGAAATGTGGCCTGCAGGGCCGGAATCCCAGCGGTGCGAGGTGCCCGCAGCTGTGGTCCCGGCGGGGAGGCCGGGGGCCGGGAGCGCCTGGTTGCCTGCAACAAGAGCCTTCGCGCTGGCCAGGCCTCCAGGCATGTGGCAGCTGAGGCACAGGTTCACATTCCCGGCCACTGCGGTGAGCGTTGTGCCTGGCGCGTTGTGGGTCTGATGGCAGGACAGGCACTGGATGTTCTTCGACCCGTCATGGGGGGGATCGGAAGCCCTGAGGGACACCGAGAGCGGCATCCAGACGCACACAACAAGGGCGATACCTCTGCGGTTCATCGGAGATCCTTTCGCGAACCCCGCCGGGGTGCAGGCGCGTCATCGGCCAGGTCGCGGGGCTCGGATTCCTTCTCCGGTCCTGCATCTTCACCAGGGGTGACCGTGACTGGGGTCGTCCCTTCAAAGAGAACCCCACCCGAAGCTTGCCCGCCCACGATGAGATCCGAGCGGCCATCAGGAAGCGCCAGGAGCAATTGGCGGCGGTCGATCCATACGCGGAGTTCCGGCTGGCCATCTCCATCGAAATCGGCCACCTGGGCCTGGGGGCGCTCCTGCGGCGGGAGCCCCTGGACGCGGATGGTCGGCGGCAGGATCAGATCCGGGCTCACCCCTGGGACCTTGATGAGGATGCCCACCGGGTGAAGCCTCTCCTGGAGGCGGGTCCGCGGGCTTCGTCGTTCCTGCCGGTCGTCGTTGCGATCTGCCCTCGTTCGCTCCAGTCCCTCACCTTCTTCAGGCGAAGGGCGCCGTAGGATGGGAGGGCGGGCCTCGACAAGGGCCGCGAGAATCTTGGGGTCCGAGTACTGGTCAAGACCGTACACCTCGATCCGCCCCCCCCCTGACGAAGCGACGAAGAGCCGGTTGTTCCGGTCGATGGCCAGGCTCGTGGGGCCGTTCAGCTGGCCCGGGCCGTCGCCGAAGGCGCCCAGCTTGACGATGTCGTTCCCGGACCCATCCATGACACGGATGACCCCCTCCA